>CAYQRA010000078.1:0-14092 GCA_964419315.1 uncultured Saprospiraceae bacterium
GTTGTTTTAAAATAGATACCCAATCTGTAAATTTAAGTTGGTCACATTTAAAATTCCTGATCTAACAGAACCGGAATTGTTATGCGATTTAATTTCACGAATCAATACATGCTTTTCTTTGAATAGGGTTCTAAAACGCAGGTTTAGATTCAAAAAGAAACGGTCCGTTAGGTAAACGTAGTTTTCCAACCCTAATAACAACATCCCGATTTCAACCTTTCGACTGACTTCATTTTCTTGTTCGACTATACCCCGGTTAATATAAACATCCGGAGGGTATTTAAAAATTGATTGTGCCAAAGAGCCACCAAATGCAGTCTTCATTTCATATCTTTCTCTTTTTAAAATACTATATTTTAATCCAAGATCAATATATTGAAACCGCTCTGAATATTGAAACTGCCAACTATTGTCCCAGGTATCAGTTCCGTCCGTCCCTTGAGATCGTCCCCTTGTGGTAAAATTACTACCGATCATGCCAGCTCCAATAAACCCTGAAAACTGGGAGTTTATTTTGTATTCATATTGAACATCAACATTCCATCCTAGAGCGCTTTGGTAAGGGACCATCCCTATTCCTCCTCCTATTTTGATTTGATTATTTTGAGCTATCATTGCAAAGGAATTAAGAAGAAGGAATACTAAAATTATCTCTTTTTTCTTTTTCATGTTCCTTGATTTAAGTTAAAAAGTATCAACACCTTTAAGATTCGTCATTCTGTTAGTTGCCACCAATGGTTTGTATAGGAACCGTGCGACTGTATGGGAGGGCAGAACGCCGTGTGCATGGTTCTGCACTAGATTTATTTATTTTCAATATTATCCTCTTTATCTTGTGTTTCTAATAGCATATGAGAAGTTGATTGTTTTCTTTTAATCTTTTCTGTTTTTATTATCATATCAAATGCTAAGTTTTCTTTGGGTATGTTTTCATAAGGTTCAATATCAAATAAAACTGTAAATTCCGTAAAACACTTTTCACTATTCAATATTAATTGATCTACTCCATTTTTTTCGAATGCTCTTTTCACGGTTAGGTATATTTGAGATTTTATAGCCGATTCGTTTTTATTAATATCTATCTTGTCTGAATCGAATTTTGCACTCATTTGAATTAATTCAAAATTCTCATTTCCATCCGACTTTATCATAAATTTCGAAAATCCTTCTACCGCATTTTCTCTTAATATTGGGGGGTATTTAATTTCCTCCTTTATTTTGTTTGCTGTCGTTATTTTAACCTTACTCTGAACAAACCTTTCAAAATCATATTTATAATAAAAACCAGTTTGACCAACTACAATATTCAAACTTGTTATTAAAAATATGACCATTACAAAATCTCTTTTTTTCATTTTTTAATGTATTTTATACTTAGAAGTTGTTTGCATTTAAAGATGCTATACTAAAAGCTAGCCGCTCCTACAACATCTCAAAACCCAAGGTCATCTGTACTCCCAAATTATCCCGCCAATCCGTCCGCGCATAAGCCCCATAACGATAAAAACCACCCAGCCCCAAACCAATCCTCCCAACATTTAAATAATTTAGACAAATCATATTATCCAAAACCACTCCTGCTTCAAAATAGCCTTTTTCCAAAGTATTAAAATCCAATCCCCGATGAAGCTCAGGGCGATCCAAGGCACCGAAAGTCAGATTATGAACCACTGATAATTCTGGCCGAACAAATTTCCATTTACCAAAAACTGCCTTGAAATTATGGCGGAAGAAAAACTCAACAAAACGATTGGATAAAAACTCGTAAGGCTCCATGGTATGGAAAGTATGGTCGTCGAGTAAAAAACGAAAATCTCTTCCGAGGCCATTGGTATCAAATATTTTTTGGTACGGGAGTCCGGCACTCGCCCAAGCACCTTCTAGCATAAAATACGTTTCCCCAAAAGTTTTAAAGAAATAGGTATATTCCAAATTGAATAATAGGCGATCATAATTATAGTCGCCGCCGAGAAGTCCTTTTAGACCTTTGGCATAAGTCAATTGCAAAACCGGAAAACGGCTCTCCTCCCGAATCCTTGATCCGAGCATTTTGGTAAAGCGTTCGCCGTAGGCATAGCGGATACCCAATTTCAATTCGGTAAAATCAAAAGTATTATTTGGAGGATCATTGGCTAGACCAAATTGATAATCATAATTCGCTTGCCAACGGGCTTTTTCTAGAGAAAGCTTTAGAAAAGTAAAAGGTAAAAACCAGCCTTCTACATAGGCATCATATTTTTCGATATTATCAAATCGGAAGGCATAATTGCGAGAAGAAAAAATGGCATTATTGAGGGGATACTCGCGCAAGCCGGGTTCGCCCAAATCATTTTCATAGGTCAAGCCTATTTTTATTTCTTTGCGCAAATCTAATTTATAATCCGTAAAGACACCATACTTCCAAGCTTCATCATTCATGCCATAGCCCACATAGCCGCCCAAAGTAAAATGTTGAGAAATTCGTTCGCTGGTTTTTAAACCCAAACCCAAACGGGTATTTTCCCACTGATTAAAACCGAATAAGCGGTTCAAATTTACATCGAATGGTCCAATCGGTAGCACTCCACTAATTAAAATTTCACTGATTCCTAAAAAGCGATCTAGCTTTCTTTTTTCACCAATGCTATCCATAAAGACATAGGTCTGTGCTTCCTTGGAAGTCAGTTTTTCCAAACGAATTTCTTGCCATAAGGAGTCACTTCTATTGTCGGCATCAGGAGCTGTAGTGACCGCTTCTAAACCAAAATCTTTTAGTCGCAAACCTGCATCCAATTCTACCTCGCGAATATAACTTCGCCCATTGAGTCGGATGCCTAATAATGGGTCGGGATAATGAGGCGCATTCAATTCAAAATTGAGTTGATCGGGAAACCATTGGCGACCTGCTACCAATTGGTAGCGCTGTTCGATCTTCAATACAAAAGCTCCAGGATCTGCAGGTTCCCCAATGATCGATTGAATAGCATAGCCGTGGGTATGAATATGTAAAATACCTTTCAGCCCATCAAAGCTACTTCCTTTTCGAGGATGATAACTGATCACAAAAATGGTATCACTGGCGCGGAAGAGGGTATCTTCTAAATTAAAAAAATAATTTTTGGTCGCCCCTTCACTGATCGGATTGAGAAATTTTTTACCCAATAAACTGATGTGGGTATTATAGCAAGAAAAAGGTTGAACAGAATTGGCCAAAGCGACAAAGGTGGGATGTTTAAATCCCGATACTCGATTGTGTAAAACTCTTTCTTGCAGATGTTGGGGTTTGAGAAATTCGCGTTCCGTCAAAGACTCCATCAACAGCAAGTATTGCTGATCCAAGGTTGGAGTGATTTCATTAAAATTCTCCAATCGTCTCTTCCCCATCAATCCCTTTTTCTCTTTCCGACGAAAAGAATCAATGGCAACTTCATCCGGGAGCCAATCGAAAATAAGTTTATTATAAGTTTGGCATCGATAGCCTTCCATCTGCTCAGGATTGTGAACCGGTCGCATTTTGATGGCTTGGCGGATAATGCGATGAGCTGGATTTTCTCCGGCAATCACCAGTGCTTCTGCTAATGCATAGGCTTTTAATTTCAAAACAATGCGAAGGGATTGCTTGAATTGTTCCTGACTAAGGACGAGGGTAAAATCTTGATACCCCACATAAGAAAATACAAGTTGATCTCCGACTTGGGCATCGGCAATTGTAAATCGGCCGTCGATATCTGTACTTAAGCCACGATTGGGATCAGCGTTGATGAGGATATTTACAAAAGCCAATAATTCCTTTTCCTCATTAAGGACTTGTCCGCTTAGAAGCTCTTGAGCAAAGAGCGTTTGAAAACCCAAAATAGATATCAAAGAAATGATTAGAATTCGTAGCATAAATTTCTAACGAGAAAAGTAGAGAAGTGTTTTATGAAACAGCTACTAATTGCGTCCCCTTGTATTAGAGTTTTTTCCTCAAAAGTCTTTCAACAATTCCTGAGCTTGCTCATACCGCCACTCCCCTTTTTTTATACCAGCCAAAAGCACTTTAGCTTCTGCCAATTTTTCTTGTTTGATAAGTGCCCAAGATAAATACCAATTGCTTTCTTCTCGATAAGGAGCTGTTTTGATTTTCTGTACGGCTTTAAACTGCTCCACACTTTTGTCAAATTCTTCCAGCTTTAGATAACAATAAGCGGAGAAAAAGTAATCACTTTTTTGGACATCCGGCTTGTCGATCAATTGGAGATAGAGCGCATTGGCCTTGTGGTAATCTTTATTATTAAAAGCTAAACCTGCTTGTTCTCGAAGCAGCTCCCCACTGAGGATGCTTCCTTTTTTTCCGCCTTCTTTATTTCTAAAATGATCAGCAGCGATTAGCGTATCTACCTGATATTGAACATCTCTATTTAAAACGATAATCGAGGGGATCGCTATGACTAATAATAAAATAATTGCTGCGGCAATTTTCCAATAGGAAAATAAATTGACGCTCTTGTTTTCCGTCAACTCTTTGCTAGGACTTCTTTGAATCTCTTGCTCACTTAGCAACTTTTGTCTCCACTTGTTTCGATAATCCTCATCGAACTTAGCCCTGACCAATTTTTGAGTATACTCTTCTAGTTCTTCTGGAGAAAGTGTTTCGTTTTTATACCGTTGCAAATCCATTATTAACTTAATTTTTTAGTCTGAATTCTAAATTTAGAGCCTCCGCTAAAACTACGAATGCTCTACAAATAGATTCCGTAATTTTTCTATACAGCGCTGCTTTTGCTTGCGAAGCGTAGCGGCCGGTTTGCCCAATTCCTCCGCCATTAATTTTAAGGCAACTCCCTCATAATAAAATTGTTTTAATAATTGGCTACAATGATCACAGAGTCCGTTCCAAGCTTTTGCTAAAATCTTAAGATCTTCTTCATCCATCACCTCCGGCGCAGCTCCAAGGTCAAATTGTTCTAACTGATTTCTCTTTTGTTCTTTTTTAATCCATTTCAAATAAATCTGTCCAGCCATTTGAGTAAATAAAAAACGCAGATTGCCATAAGTAATTTTACCCGCTTTTAGTCTTTTCATAAACTCCAACATCGACTCCATAGAAGCATCATAAGCATCTTCATGACTAGCATTATAATTCCTTTTCAGATAAGACATACAATCATCAAAATGACTTAGGAATACACTTTCATAAAGAGCATCTTTACCTTCGTGCAATTCTTTTAGCATGGCATTAAAAGTATCCTCAGTAAGTCCAAAGTTCTTCAAAATAGATGGATTGGCTTGTAATAATTCCTGTTGAGTAAACTTATGAATTATTTGCCAGATTACCGATAGTTGATAAGGCTTTTTAGGACAACAATGTTCCTTTAGATGCTTAAGAATTTGCCGACTAAAATATTCCGCCTCTTTTTGTCGATAGCGTTTTTTCTCTATCAACCAATGCACCACACTCAATTGATGCTTTTGCTCAAATTGCCTGATATTCATAAGTGGCTCCGCTTTTTTCATACTTAGCAGCATAGTCCAATAAATTCGTTTCTCGAAATGCCTTTTCCTCTCTATAAGTTTGAAAAATACAATTCGTGACATTTTCTGCTTGTTTTTTCTTATTTTCTATCGTTTTTTAAATCCTTTAGCAGAAAACCAATGATTTGATGTCACGTTTTTCTAGTTTCTCGCTTATACTCTTATTTATAGGAAAAGTAAAACACGAACGCAAATGAACAAAAAAATCCACTTCCGTATGTGGGGGACTGGGATAATCCTAGTACTCCTATTTCTATTTTATAATCCCAATCCTTTACAAGCACAAAGAGAGTTGGTCCTCCGTTTTTTGGATGGAACCCATCCTGACACCATCACTGCCATCCGCGAAGAATTTAATGCCACCGAACTAGATATGACTCCTATTTCACTCATTCGTTTGTGGCAGCTCGATTCTATGTTTATCGACCCCATCACCGACGAAGCATTTTTCCTAGTGAGTTCTGACACGCTAAACATTCAAGAATCTGTAAAAAAAGCAAGGAGAAAATTGAGTATGATGAGTGCGGGTATCAACAAGGAGACTTTCCTTCCGGAGCAATACGACGCCAATAATACTTCTTGTCTAAATATGGTAGATTTACCAGATGGAATGGAATGCGATGTAACCGTAGCCATTATTGATAGCGGAGTAGATGATGCTCATGCTGACCTAGGTGGATGGCTGTGGGAAAACCCAATAGAATATCCTTTGGGTCTAAACAGCGCTGATGAAGATCTCAATTTTTACAAAGACGATCTCATTGGTTATGACTTTAGTAATAAATATTCGATGCCTACAGATTATCAAAGTCACGGTACCCATATCAATGGTACGATTATGCAGATCGCTAATAATCACTTGGGCTATGGCATCAGAATGATGAACCTAAAAGCATTGAATGCAGAAGGAACAGGAACCATTTTTGCAGCGATTGAAGCCATTGATTATGCCATTGCCCATAATGCACAAATCATCAACATGAGCTTGGGCTATATCGCTGAAAGACCTAGTGGTCCAAGTGCCGGCAAACCTTTTCCAATGGAATATGCCATCGAATTAGCAGGGAGTATGAAAAAAATTCTTGTCGTTTGTTCCGCAGGAAATGATGGACTTGATATTGATTATACCGTAGATGGCTACTACCCTGCGGGTTTTGATTCTGATAATCTAATCAGTGTCGCCGCCACGGATTGTAGTACTCCTACGCTGCTGTCTTTTTCCAATCATGGACATACCAGTGTAGATATAGGAGCCCCCGGAATTATTTACAGTACGGTCCTCAATAATCTTTGGGATTATAAAGCCGGAACTTCTATGGCTGCTGCGGTGGTTTCAGGAGCAGCGGCATTGCTTGGGACTCATCTATGTGCTTTTGATTATAATCTTATAAAACCAGCATTATTAGCGACCGCCGATCCAGGTGGTTTACCAGTCGCTACTACTGGTACATTGAACGGCATCGCGGCTTTGGACTATTTAATCGGTCCGCCTGCTTCTCGTTTGGCGGCCAATGAAGAAAAGGAGCCATTGACGATTCTCCCTAATCCATTCCAAGATCAATTCCAAATCAACTGGCAGCAAGTCAAAGAAGGATCTGCACGAATTGAAATTTACAATAGCTTGGGACAGTTGGTCCAATTGGAAAAACGGGAAACCCAAATTGGGTATAATGAAGTTCTGATCGATTGGAAGTCGACTGCATTGACGGGGGTCTTTTCCGTTTTGGTGCATACCAATGGGAAGGTCATTAGTAAAACTTTGATTCGTCAAACGGATCGTTAACTAGCCTACAGATCGAATGGAGCAATTAACTTTCTTCGTTCCATTCGATCTATTTTCTTTATCCTTGTTTTAAAATTTCAACAGCTTTTTTACTACAAGGAATCTACTTGAATGTCCGTCTATGTTATTCAAAAAAATAAGTTTTCTTTTTTTTGTATTGGGAATCCATCCACTATTTGCGCAGAACCAAGACTCTATTGAAGTCCAACAGCTCCTTGATACTTTCCTTGAAATGGATTGTGAAACAGTTGATCAGAAGTATAGCCAAGCACTGAAAGACAAAACTTTATTTTTCGAACAACAAAAAGAAAGGTGTTCTGATATTCATTTTCGATTAGCCGCTAGCCTCTTTTCCTGTGGTGATAGCGAAGCGACCTACCGACGGGTGCTCCTGCATCACCAAGAAGCTTTGGCATTGCGAAAATCTCTACTAGCGCCTGATCACACCAAAGTGATTAAGTCTTATCGGGCTTTGAGCATCGCGCATGAAAATTTTGGCTATTACCAAAAAGCCAAAGAAGCGGGCCTAGAAGCAGCTAGTTTATTGGAGCAGAAAAAAGAAAAAGACCTTGCTTTGCAAGCCAGTGTTTATTTGGTTTTAGGTAGAGCCTATGAAGAAACAGGAGACTTACAAATCGCCTTGGATTTCGGCGAACAGGCAAAGGCGCTCAGCCTTTTAGTGGAAGACGATCTCGGATATACCAATGCACTCAAGGACTTGGGTTTGGTTTATTTTGCTTATAAAGACTTCTCAAAAGCGATAGCCTGTTTTAAAGAGTTAAGCAATAATCCCGACCTTCCTCTCTACGACCTAGCCGATTGTCATAGTAACCTTGGTTCGATTTATTTGAAAATGGATAGTCTAGATCTGGCTTTACAACATTTCGAAAAAGCTAGGAGTATCAGTACTCAATTGTATGAATCAGAGCAATATTATGAAGATCATTTAAATATTGCTACCAATTTGGAAAACGAAGGAATCGTATATACCAGAAAGAAACAATACGCCAAAGCCGTTCAACGTATTGAAGCTTCGATGGCCATCCTGCAGGAAGAGCTTAAAACCCAACACCATCCAGATATCGCTGATTGTATGGACAATATGGGAGATGTTTATTTTAGGCAACAAAATTATCCTGTAGCCATTTCTTTTTATCAAAAGGGAGTACAAAGTCTAATCCCAAATTTTCATCCTAATGCGAATTACTCCAATCCTGATTTTCGAAAAGTGGTCTGTCTTGATAAATATTCTTTACTAGAACCACTCCAATCAAAAGCACAAAGTTTTTTTAAAATCTACCAACAAGAACCCCAAAATCAAAATGCGCTCAACCAGTCGCTTGCAGCTTATGAAAACCTAGATACTTTGATCACCCAAATCCGACAAGGATTCCAAGAAGCGGATTCCAGATATGCGCTGATCGAAAGGACCATTCCCATTTACGAACAAGCCATTGAGGTTGCTCTAGCATTGTATCAAACTCGCAAAGAACCTTTCTTCCTAAAAAGAGCCTATCAGTTTTCGGCTAAAAACAAAGCCATCGTTTTACTCGAAGGCCTCAACGATGAAAACGCCAAGTACAGCAATATCCCTAGCGAGCTCATCCAACAGGAATTGGATTTGCGAAAAAAGAACATGCAATTAGAAGCCCGATTTTACGATCATCAAACGAGTGCGGCCAAGCAACAAACGGACTCTTTAAAAAACGCACTTTTTTATAATCGTCGGAGCTATGCTCGTTTCCTCAAAAAACTAGAATCTGAACACCCTCAATATCACGAGCTAAAATACGGTTTCATCCAAGCTCCAGATCCGGAGCAACTGCAAAGTCAAATCCCAGATGATGCTCTATTGGTCGAATATTTTATTGGGGAAAATAAGATTTATATTTTCACTTTATCTGCACAAGATTTAGATTATTTTTCACTTCCCAAACCTGCTAACTTTGATCAACTCTGCTTAGACTTTAGAAAAGCTTCTGCTCAACACCAGTCGGTAGACCAAGAACAACACGCTCAAACCGCTTATCAATTATACCAAGTCTTATTACAAGAAGTCCTTGAAAAAACAAATCAAAAGAATAACTTCACGAGACTATTTATCGTACCCGACAATCAGCTCAATCAAATTTCTTTTGACAATCTTTTTTATGAAAAAACCGATTCTTGGAAGAATCAAAACAATCCTTATCTCCTAAAAAAGTATGCCATTAGCTACGCTTATACTTCCAAACTTTTCTTCGATCAAGTCAAACAAGAACGGCTAGACAAAGCCACGAAAAAATTTGCAGGTTTTGGTTTAAGTTATGATGATTACACCTTAGAGGGATTGAGTAATTGGAGCATAAACAACTTAGCTCCAGATGGGCAAAAAAGACAAATTGGTAAATTGATTTATGCTACTCAGGAAGTACAGGAAGTCGCCAAAATATTTGATGGGGATTTGTGGATTGATCAAAAAGCAACGCAAGTTTCTTTTTTAGAACATGCTGGCAAATACCAAATCCTACACTTAGCGATGCACGCGATGGAAAACAAAAACAATCCCATGCATTCTGCTCTTGCTTTTTCCAGACCCGATGATAACTCCCCTTACCTGCTGCGTGCCGCAGACATTTACTCCTTGCCTTTACCGGCCAATCTAGCGGTACTCAGCGCTTGTGATACTGGATTTGGAAAACTGCACAAGGGCGAAGGCGTTCGTTCGCTCGCGCGGGCTTTTGCTTATGCGGGATGCCCTTCGATCATTGCGAATCTATGGAGTGCCTCAGATGCTTCGAGCATAGAAATTTTAATTCCATTTTATCAAAACCTCCAAAAAGGACAAAGCAAAGATGTCGCTTTGCAAAATGCAAAATTGCAATATTTACAAGAAACTTCTCCGACTTATACCGCTCCAGAATATTGGGCCAACCTTGTAGTATTGGGCTCCGCAACCCCCATCGACTTTGAGGCTGGTGCAAGTTTTCCTTTGTGGTGGGGCTGCGGAATCTTATTCGGCTTACTCGGAATTTTTTGGGCTTATCAGAAAAATCAATAAGTCCTGATGGCCAATTTATCGAGCCTCTTTCTTTCGATAATTCACCACCTTTCCTATTGCCCGCCTTCCAGAATGGAAACTTTTAGAATCCCCCCAGTAAGCCATAACAATAGATTGATCCGTTTCACAAAGTATTTTCTTTTCTCTGTAAACAAATAATCGTGAGTCGCTTGCTTGGGAGAAAAGAAAAACTGCTGGCAGGTAAAAGATAAGCCTTTCTCCAAATTAAAGACCGCAAGGATATTTTCTCCAATTTTTTTCAGGGTAATTCTTTCTACCGGAAGGGGTGCTATCATCGCTTTATGACTTTATTAGGACGGTTTTCATCTATTAATAAGGGGTAAAAAAGCAAGCATATCCCTTCAAATTTGTAGTTTTGCGTCGGATTAGGAGGCTCGATGAATTATTTCGTTCTTGGACAAATCCCGTGGTCAACCAAAAAGAAGAATAAAAAAGTGACTGAAAGAAGCGTTTTTTACTAGCGTGATCCTCCGCTGTCGGATTCTTCTTTTTGATTGACTCACACACGGGATTTGTCAGAGAACCAATTATTTTAAGCCCTCCAACAGAAAATAGAGGTAACTTTTAAACCTTTCTTAAACTAATTCTATTTCTAAAAAAGATCCTAACACTTAAAATCTCTTATAAATTTAAAACAATTTCTAAAATGAAAAGATTACTTACTGCCTTTTGTCTCTTGGCACTTTTTAGCTTACCAACTTTGGAAGCACAAATCAATACTCCAGCAGCTAGCCCAGATGCAAGTTTGACGCAATCAATTGGTTTGACCGACGTAAAAATTGATTATTCTCGTCCAAGTATGAAAGGACGGACCATCTTTGCGGCTGATGGATTGGTTCCTTTTGGCGACATGTGGCGAACGGGTGCTAATGCTTCTACCAAAGTAGAATTTAGCGATGATGTGATGATTAATGGACAAAAATTGGCCAAAGGCAAATACGCTTTATACACCATTCCTAATGCTAACGAATGGACGGTTATTTTCCATAAAAACCTTACTTACTGGGGTATTGGTGGCAAAGATTATACACAAGTAGAAGACGCGATGCGTCTTACTGTAAAACCACAAAACACAGGGTATACTTTCGAAACCTTTACGATCGACATTAATAATGTCAAAAGTGATGCTGCAGATATCATCCTTGCTTGGGAAAATACCATGATTGCGATTCCTGTAAAAGCAGAGGTCGATAGCAAAGTGATGAAAGATATTGAAAAAGCAATGGCAGGTACTTCTCGTGGGGATTACTACACTGCTGCTCGTTACTACTACAAGCAAGACAAGGAATTGAGCCAAGCTTTAACTTGGGTTAAAAAAGCCAATCAAGTAAGTGAAAAATACTGGCAATTGAAATTGCAAAGCCAGATCGAAGCGAAAATGGGAGATTACAAATCTGCTATTGAGTCCGCTACTAAATCTAAAGCGGCTGCGGAAGTAGCTGGTAATAAAGGTTATGTAAAAGACAATGCGGCGAATATTGCAGCGTGGACGAAAAAGTTGTAAAATAAGGAATTGGCGATCAAGCATTTCCGCGCCTATGTGAAATAGGCTTTTAGGATTATGGATGGAAATTGATGGCGTTTAGATACGCTAAAATTTCGCTTCCATAATCCTATTTTTTTGGCTTTAACTCGAAGGTCATTCCGCTTAAAACCAATTAGGAATTATCTGAAAGGTCTATTAATACCCACAAGTCAAAACCATGAAAAGCTATAATTTTATTATTTTTAATTGGATGTTTTCAACAAAAAAACAAGCTGTTCGTTACGACTTACAAGTCGTAGACGGATCAACGTTGAGGTCTCCGACCTCGAATCCTAAGTATTCTATAAATTCTACTAAACAAGGAGTGGTGTCGGTCAGGAGACCTACACTTAGGTCCGCGTATTACCTGCAGGTAATAGCGAACAATCGGGTTTAGATTTTAATTATGTTGTATTTTTCAGGAGGAAAAAGAGTTGGGGTATCCATAAGTCTACCTTCTCGGACCGCTCCTAAGGTCGCTCAATAATCGAACTATTCATTCCCTAAATGTGGGTTCACTCAAACTCCTTAAACGGACGTCCAGCAAAATTAATCAAGCTCTTTTGTCCATCTTTATAGACTACTTTTCGAAATCGTTCCTTCCTTCTCCCCCATCATTGTCTGAAGCAAAATACTGATTCCCATGACGAGAAAACAACCAATGATATTGAGCCAAAGATAAGCGAGATCGATATAATCAAAGTAATCTAAAAAGAAGAGGGTAACGACGATCAACTCTCCGATCAAAGCCCCAAAAAAAACGGCCTTTCCATTGACCCATTTTAAGAAAAAGGCAACCATAAAAATCCCTAAAATAGTGGGATAAAAAATAGAACCGACAATATTGACCGCCTCAATCAAATTATCAAAGAGCGAAGCAAAAGCCGCAAAGATCAAAGCGATCAATCCCCAGCCTATCGTAAACATTCTCGAAGCATTGAGGTAATGCTGATCTGTTTTATCTTGCACCAAATTTCGGCGATAGATATCGATGACAGAAGTCGTAGCCAAGGCATTGAGTTCTGAAGCAATGGAAGACATCGCGGCAGAAAAAATCACGGCCAGCAATAAGCCGACCATTCCTTTGGGCAAATAGTTGATCACAAAAGTGATAAAAACATAATCGAGGTCTTTGGTCTCTGCATCTGGGTCATTTTGCTTAATGAGGCCGCGCACGGATTCGCGAATTTCTAAATCTTTTTGGTGCAAGGTTTTTACTTTGCTTCTAGCTTGCGCAATCGTGGGTTCATCTTCCGCACGCATACTCGTGATCAATTGATTGATCGCTACTTTCTTTTCAGAAAAAATTTGATCGGATTCTTTTTGGAGATTTTGTAAAGGCGCTTCATACTGCGTTCCATTTAGAGCTTCTAGATTCGCTTTGTTAAAATGTACCGGAGGTTGGATAAAAAGGAAGAAAACAAAAACCATCAAACCCACAAACAAAACGCCAAACTGCATCGGCACTTTAAAGATTCCATTAAACAACAAACCCAAGCGACTTTGTGTCAATGATTTTCCAGAAAGATAACGTTGAACCTGACTTTGATCCGTTCCAAAATAAGACAAAAACAAAAAGGTTCCTCCCAGCATTCCAGACCAAAAATTATAGCGCTCTGATAGGTCAAAATTAAAATCAATCACATTGAGTTTGTCCATTTTTCCGGCTACCGCCAGTGCATCTATTAAGTGAACGTCTTGAGGCAATTGATTCAACAAAATCAAAAAGGCAACGAATAATCCTCCCAAGATGATAATCATTTGTTGTTGTTGCGTCTGGCTCACCGCTTTGGTTCCACCGAGCACCGTATAAAAAATAACAACGATTCCAATGACAAAAATAGTGAGGGATAAATTCCACCCAAGAATAGAGGATAAAATAATGGCTGGGGCATAAATGGGAATCCCAACCGCCAATCCTCGTCCCATCAAAAACAAAACCGCCGCAAGAGATCGCGTCCGCAAATCAAAGCGACCTTCCAAGTATTCATAGGCGGTGTAGACCTTAAGTCGATAATAAAGCGGTAAGACAAAGACACATAATATCACCATTGCCACTGGCAATCCTATGTAAAATTGTGCAAAACGCATCCCATCATCATAAGCTTGTCCGGGAGTAGATAAAAAAGTAATCGCACTCGCTTGGGTCGCCATGACACTCAGGCCTATCGTCCACCACTTAAGGTCTCGATCGCCGAGCAAATAACTTTCTACGGTGCTGACGCTCCGT
>CAYQRA010000079.1:0-14007 GCA_964419315.1 uncultured Saprospiraceae bacterium
TCACTCAAGGTAGACCCTACCAAGTGCGTAGCGTGCGCAGAAGCATTTCCACCTTCATGATCGGCATGGATCGTTAGGTAAAGACGCATAAAGCTCTTAAAGTCAGAACCTTCAATTCCGAGCATGTGCGCAAAATTGGCTCCCCAATCGAGGGAAATATCTGGTTGGATATGATGTCCTTTGTGGTAAGTTCTTCTGTAGATGTAAGCTGCTACTCTAGGTAAGCGGGCAATCAAGTTCATCGCATCTTCATAGGTAGCGTCCCAATATTCACTTTTATTTAAGCCCTCTGCATAGCGGCGAGAAAATACGCTGCTAGTTTGCATAGAGGTAATAGCAATATTAAATTGAGTCATTGGATGAGTATCCGTTGGTAAAGCATCCAACACCTTATAAGTATGATCTGGAACGATAGATCGGCTAATCCATTGATCCGTCAGCCATTTCACTTGCTCGGCAGTAGGAACTTCTCCTACGAGCATCAACCAAAACAATCCTTCTGGAAGAGGCTCTTTACCATTGCCAGTTGGCAATAATTCTCTTAATTGAGGAATTGAATAGCCGCGAAAGCGGATACCTTCAATTGCATCGAGTTGGGAAGTTTCCCAAACCATACTTTTGACTCCTCTCATTCCTCCAAACACCTGTTTGAGGTTGACTTCATCAACGATCGTACTACCTTGCTCTTTTAGCAAAGCTTTTATTTCAGTTTTTAAAGCAGCAGCTTTTTCTTGAAATTTTTCTTTTAGCGGGTCCATCTACTATTATTAAAAATTGGTAATAAGTTGGTTTAGAATAGGCAAGCAAGGGAAGAAAATATACCATCTGTCCATTCCATTCTATACCCTATCAAACTAGGAACGGATAAAACCGCCTAATTGTTTGGCATAAATCGTAGCAAAAGTACGATTTTTCGTAACAATTCCATACATATGTTACATATATCACCCATTGTCTGTCTAGCGATTTTGTAAAAAAGGATACCTTGTGCTAAATTCAAATTTTTCAATTTATGTTAATCATTCAAGAGGTACTCATTCATGATGATGTAGTTAAAGAACATTTTCTATGTCAGTTAGACGCTTGCAAAGGTGCCTGCTGCTGGGAAGGAGATTGGGGAGCTCCCTTAGAAGAAGATGAAATTGACATTTTGGTTGATATTCAAGACAAGGTCAAACCTTACCTCAGTGCAGAAGGCTTGGCGGTTATCCAAACAGAAGGTGTTGCTACTTGGTATGAGGAACCTACGGAATATGGAACTTCTTTACTGAAAAATGGCGCTTGTGCTTATATGACTATTGATCAAAAAGGAATGGCTCATTGTGGAATCGAACAAGCTTATAATGATCAGGTAATTGATTTTAGAAAGCCTGTTTCTTGTCATTTATATCCTATCCGAATAGAGTCAAAACCAGAAGTGAATTTTGAAGCGATGAATTACGATCGCTGGGACATCTGCTCAGCAGCTTGCGATAATGGTAAGAAAGCCAAACTTCCTGTATACCAATTTGCTAAGGACGCTTTGGTGCGGAAATATGGCCAAGAGTTCTATGAGGAGCTAGATGCCGCCGCCCAACACCTTGAAAAATAGCTCCCTCTGAAGGGCTGTTGAAAAAATAACATCCTCCGCTAACTTTTTCATTCCGCTTAAAACCACCTCATTTTCAATTAGTTCGGTATTTCAACTAAATGAAAAACTGCAGATTCATTTTTTCAACTGGCAATGCCTCATAAACAGAGAAAATTTTGATTTTAATGCTTAAAGACTTTACCTTTGCATGGATTTTTTCTGAGGACTTTATTTTTAATCTAGCATTAAAAAGTAACTCTTCTGCTTTTTTAGCGTAAACCACAGTTTATCAAACACTTACGGTACAGAAAAAATTCAATACAAAATACTTTCATCAACACACAAGTTAAAAAGAAGATAACAGAATGGCACTAATAGGTAAAATTAGAAACAACAGTTGGCTCCTTATTGTATTAATCGGCCTTGGATTAGGTGGATTTATCCTTATGGACATGACGTCGGGCCAGCAAAGCGTATTTGGGCAATCTCAAAACGTAATGGGCTCAATTGAGGGTCAAAAAGTAGATGCTAACGCTTTCTATAGTGCAGAAAAAGCACTTTATGCAGGTTCTAGTGGAGATGTATTTGGTCGTCGAAGTGCCCTTTGGGATTATTTCGTTGAAGATGCCATTATCAAAGGTGAGGCAGAAAACCTTGGCTTGAATGTCAGTAAAGCAGAATTGATGGATTTACAGTTTGGCGCCAATCTAAGCCCAGTCATCAATGCTCGATTCCTCAGTCCAACTACCCGTCAGGTAGATCGCAATCAGCTCAACCAAATCAAAACTGCCATTGAAACCAATCAGCTAAACCCGCAATACCGCGCATTTTGGGCTCATCAAGAAAACGAAATCATCAAAGAGCGTCTACAAAGTAAACTAAACGCCTTAGTAAGTAAATCTCTTTTTACGCCAACTTGGATGGCAGAGCAATACCATAATGATAATAACCAGACCTTGGATTTCACTTATGTTCGGGTTCCTTTTGCAGAAATCGCAGATGCGGATGTAGAAGTAAGTGATGCAGATTATAAAGCTTATCTCAACGACAACAAAAGCAAATATGTACAAGATGAAGAAACAAGGGTATTAGATTACTTCGTATTTGATGTGCTACCTACTGCAAAGGATTCAGCAGATATCCGCCAAGGATTGATCGATATTAAAGCAGATTTTGCCAGCACGGATGATGACTCTCTTTATGTCACCGCCAATAACGGAGTTTATGATGCTGCTTTTTACAAAAAAGATCGACTTAGTGCTAGCGTTTCAGATCAAATCATGGATGCAGAAATTGGAAGCATTGTTGGACCTTATGAAGAAGCGGGGCTTTACAAATTAGCCAAAGTCCTTGATCGAATGGTTATTGCCGATTCGGTTGATTCTCGCCATATCCTAAGAACAACCAGTACGCAAGAAGAATTTGCTGCAGCAGTAACAATCATTGATAGTTTGAAAACCGCAATCGAAGCGGGAAGTACTAGCTTTGCCGAGGCTGCCAAAAATTTCAGCCAAGATCCTTCCAATTCTAATGATGGTGGAAATCTTGGAAATTCTTTCAACGGAAAAATGGTAAAAGAATTCAATGACGTTATTTTTTATACTGGAGACGTAGGAAAATTATACACTGTTTTCACCCAATTTGGTGTTCACTTGGTAGAAATCTTGGATCGTACTTATTTGACCAATGAAAAAGGCGCTAAAGTAGCTTACCTAAGCGAACCAATCATTCCTAGTGTAGAAACACAAAAAGAACGCTATCAAGTAGCCCTAGAATTTGTAGGGAAAAATCGAGACATAGAAGCCATGACCGCTGCTGCCGCAGCCAAAGGCGTTGAAGTCCTTAGTTCTCCTCCTTTCAAGTCTAATGACTTTTCTTTAGGCGATTTGGGATCAGGACAATCTTCTAGAGACATGATCAAATGGGCTTTCGCAGAAAGCACAGGAAAAGCAGCTCCTTCTGTTTATGTTTACCAAGATCAAACTTATTTTAGCGACAACAAATATGTTGCTGCTGCCTTAAGCAATATTCAGCCAGCAGGTGATCTCGATGTAGCAAGTCTGATGGGCCAAATCGAAGCACCAGTCAGAAACTTAAAAAAAGCGGAAGTCATCAAAAAGAGAATCACTGCTGGACAAAACCTATCAACGGTTGCCAGTACTTTTAATTCGCAGGTAGATACTTTACGCAATATCAGCTTTATGACTTCTGCACCGGCAGGACTCGGAAATGAGCCCAATGTTATTTCTTCTGCATTTAGCCAAGACCTAAATGCTGTTTCAGGGCCAATCGTTGGAGAAAATGGTGTTTACGTTTTAAAAGTAATCAATAAGCCGGAGGCGACTAGCCCTACCGGTATTCCTCTTTTGAGACAGCGAGCTTCTGGGCCTTACCGAAGTCAGGTCACCAGCTTACTCATACAAGGAATGAAAAAAGAAGCTAATATTAAAGATTTCAGATCCAACTTCTACTAAAAACAACTAAAAAGAGCTTGATTCTACTGTTAGAATCAAGCTCTTTTCATAATACAAAGGTGGTTATTTGCCTAAAAGAGGACGTTCCACCATTTCTTTAGAAATAAGTATTGTCTAAGCGTTCCTTTCCGTTTTAAAATTCGTCTCACAATAAAGTAACCCATACAGGTTTTTTCCGTAAAAACCTATATTCCCTTTTTTTCTTTTTTAGAAAAAATTGATAAGACAGAATTAAATTCATTTTATTCACACAAAAAAAAATTATAGATGAACATAGCAGTAGTTGGAACCGGATATGTTGGTCTTGTTACCGGGACCTGTTTTGCAGAAACTGGTAATCACGTTATTTGCGTTGATATTGATGCCAACAAGGTAGAACGCATGAAAAACGGTGAAGTACCAATTTTTGAGCCAGGGCTCGATCTCCTTTTTGAACGCAATACTAAAGAAGGAAGACTTCATTTTACCACAGATTTAAAAGAGGCTATTAAAGACGCCGAGATTATTTTCTTAGCTCTACCTACTCCTCCAGGAGAAGATGGTTCAGCAGATTTATCCTATATCCTTGGTGTAGCAAGTGATCTTTCTCACATCATTGAAGATTACAAAATCATCATTGACAAGAGTACGGTTCCTGTGGGAACTTCAGAGAAAGTACATGCTGCTTTGGCTGAAAATTGTAGCGAAGATCTCTTTTCTGTAGTTTCTAACCCTGAGTTTTTACGCGAAGGAGTTGCGGTAGATGATTTTCTCAAACCAGACCGTGTGGTCATTGGTACCTCTTCTGAAAAAGCAAGAGTAACCATGAGAAAACTCTACGATCCATTTGTACGTCAAGGAAATCCAATCATCTTTATGGATGAGCGATCTGCTGAGATGACCAAATATGCCGCTAACTCTTATCTTGCTACTCGTATTTCATTTATGAATGAGATCGCCAATTTGTGTGAACAAGTAGGAGCAGATGTAGACATGGTAAGAAAAGGAATGGGAAGTGATAATCGTATTGGAAAAAGATTTTTATTCCCTGGTGTTGGTTATGGTGGATCTTGCTTTCCAAAAGATGTGCAAGCATTATACAAAACAGCGAATCAGTTTAAATATGATTTCAAAATATTGAATTCAGTGATGAATGTTAACCGCATTCAGAAAAGCATCCTCGCTGAAAAAATCAAACGTTTTTACCAACATGATCTTAGTGGTAAAACAGTTGCCATTTGGGGTTTAGCTTTCAAACCTAATACAGATGATATCCGAGAAGCTCCTGCCCTTTACATCATTGATGAATTATTGGAAGCTGGTGCGAGCATCAGAGCTTATGATCCAGAAGCGATGGATAATGTACGCGAACTCTACGGAGATAAAATCACGCTGACTGACAACCTCTACGATGCACTAGAAGGTGCAGACGTTTTGGCCATCATCACAGAATGGAGTGTATTCCGTCAGCCAGATTTTGATAAAATAAAAGAGTCTTTAAGTAAAAATGCCATCTTCGATGGTCGTAACCTATACGCCCTCGACACCATGGAGAAGCTAGGTATTTACTACGAAAGCATTGGCCGAACTCCTGTAAACCGTCACTTGATGGTTTCCAATGGAACGACCGTTAAAAGCTAAAAGCTAGCTCTTAAGCCTATAAAAATCCTGACAGTTTCCTGTCAGGATTTTTTTTGTCTTCTACCCAACTAAAAAGAACTTACCTTTCTGTAATCAATTTCCTATTTTAGCGTTATACTTTTAATTTGATCGTTCTCTGTCCGTTTTCACTAGGACTTATTCCACCTCATTTACCATTAAAACCTAAATATGTCCCGTTTACTTTTCTTTTTTGGAAGTCTTCTTTTTCTAGGAACGGCCTGTAGCAATGGCTTAGAAACCGTAGAAACCAAAGACGACTATGGTTATCCGATCAAATATACTCGTAGTAAAAAGGATTATGCCAAGGAAGGTCTTTATGTCAAGAAATACCCCAATGGCACTAAATACGAAGAAGCAATGTATAAAAATGATACCTTACACGGAGAACGAAAACTTTACTTTGAAAGTGGGAAGGTACAAATCATAGAAAATTATAAAAACGGTGTTTTTGATGGTCTTTTCCAACAGTTTTACGAAAGTGGTCAGCTACAGTTAGAAGGCCCTTATGTCAATAATATCGCTGGAGGGGATTGGAAAAAATATTATAAATCTGGTCAATTAAAGGAAGTGGTCGCCATGAAAGACAATACCGAGAATGGTCCTTTCTTTGAGTATCATGAAAATGGTAATAAAAAAACGGAAGGCCATTATCTAGATGGGGATAATGAAGACGGCCTTTTACAAATGTATAATGAAGCTGGCGAATTGATAAAGAAAATGGATTGTGAAAAAGGCATTTGTCGAACCACTTGGGAAAAAGAAGGCCAATCCGAATGACACTTCTCAAACGATTTTCAAGAATTTCATTTGCCTCAAGGAGATTCGCAGACTATTTCAAAAATTCAACCATGGCGCGTAAACCTTTACTATCTCTTTTGACATTTCTTGCTTTTTGTACTTGTTCTTTTGGACAGGTTGGTGGAGATAATATCTATGAGTTTCTCAATCTCCCCTCTTCTGCCAGAAGCACTGCCCTCGGGGGTAACCTGATGTACTTGAGTGATTCGGACATCAGCATGGCCTTAGAGAATCCAGCTAGCCTACAAGCCGCTGGTCATAAGCAGATTTCTTTCAATCACAATTTTCATTTATCTGGTGTTAGCAATGGTTACGCTTCCTTTGGATACCGTATCAAAAAATGGGAAACCAATTTACACGCAGGCGTCCAATACACTAATTATGGCGACTTCAAAACAGCAGATGAACTGGGTATAATTACGGGAGATTTTTCTGCTGCAGAATACGCCATTGTCCTAGGTGGCTCCCATCAGCTTTACGAAAAAGTTACCTTAGGTGCCAATCTCAAATTTATAACTTCTCAATTGGAGAGTTATAATTCTCTGGGTCTAGCGGGAGACCTTGGTGCTTATTACCAAGATACCAGTGGCCGTTTTTCTATGGCTTTGGTTATAAAAAATATAGGTACTCAACTCACCACTTATCGCCCCGACAATCGCGAACCCCTCCCCTATGATGTTCAACTTGGTTTTTCTAGAAGACTTAAGCATCTTCCTTTTAGATTGGGTTTAAATATTCATCACCTAAATCGCTGGAACATCACTTATGACGATCCTAATACAGAAGAAACCAGTTTTAATTTTGATCAAAACGAACCCATTAGTGAAAACAAATTTGGTCTTTGGGTAGATAACCTATTCCGGCATACTGTTTTTAGTGGTGCGTTTCTTTTAGGTAAAAAAGATAATTTCCGACTCCGGATTGCTTATAATCATTTTAGAAAAAAGGAAATGACCGTTCTCTCCGCCCCAAGGAGTCTAGCAGGTTTTTCTATGGGCTTTGGATTAAAAATCAAACAATTCCGCATAGATTTTGGCCACGCTTTTTATCACCTTGCTGGCGGAAGCAATCATTTTAGTATTTCTACCAATCTCAATGAATTTAAACGTCTGTAAATACTCCAGTTCAAGATAGAATCAGGTATTTAATACCGACTCAATACCGACCGAAAGCTTCTAGTTTTTCCTATTCTGCTCTAAAAAACGCTCCAAATAACTCCTTTTCTGGTTTCTCAAAACCAGATACCTTGGCTTCTTTTACCCACTCTAGAAGGATAAAATTAAGTAAGATTCGCTTTTTAGGCCTTAAAAACCTAAAAAACGACTCCCTATGCAACCCTCGCCGATTCTTTCCCGTCTACCCACTAAACAGTCTCAAAAAGAGCTAGGCGGTAGTTAAAGCTGAAGATTATCTTCGGTGGTGCCTTAAGAATATACTTTAGAAAGCAAACCCTATGACAAAGCTAATTTGTTCTTAAGGCACCGACTACTGCAAAGCAAATAATTTTAGAAATTCAAAGGAGGGCATTCGCAACATCAGCAATGTCTCAAAGACAGATTAAAACAAGCACTAACAAATGTTAACTTTAGGACTAGCGAACTTCATATTTTTATCTCACCTCTCTTACATTGTCGTAGAGCGGAAGAAATCATTTTACCGCAGCACCCAATTTTGGATGTTAGTAGATGGCTTACTGATTTCTCTATACATCACCATCTCCTATATGTCTTCCCCTATACCAGGCTTTTTCCTCTATTAGAAGAGGATCAACAAAAACTTATAATGCCCAAAAACCCAAACCCTATGCGGTCACCGAGACACCCCGGAGATCGCATTTTTTGATGTCCTCTACGCACTAGTACGAATCTCAAGCCGAAAAATACCTACCGCAGAATTAGCTAATTACGCCAGCTTGCTTACCTTTGCCCCCAATGAATATATGGCTCAAAAAAGGAAGGTACTTGGTTTTACCCATTGTGATATGGTTTTTCTATATCGGTTTGGCCATGCACAATTACGGTTATATGCGAACCGGGCCTGAACCACAAAACTATTTCCGCAATCTCGCTCACTCTCTATTGGAAGGAAGACTAGATATTGATTGCCCAAAAAAATCCGGTTGCTATGATATTCTGATTTACAAGAAGAAAAAATATCTGTATTGGCCTCCTGCGCCGGCAGTTGTTTTTTATGTCCCCATCGTAGCAGCAATGGGAGAAGAGACGCCCGACAAATTAATTTCTAGTCTGATTGGTGCCTTTAATATTTTACTTTTCTCCATCTTAATCCTTTTCTTTTGTAGACGCTTTGCGATCCCCATCAACTTTGCGGGAATTGCTTTGCTTACGCTTTTTTGGGGAATGGGAACGGTCCATTTCTACATGTCGATGAAAGGAAGTATCTGGTGTATGGCGCAGGTCTGCGCGCAAACTTTTTTGCTCTTGTCTTTTATTTTTGCTTTAATGCGACCAAGTGCTTGGCAGGTCTTTTTCTCTGGTATCTTTTTTGGCCTCGCTTGTTATACGCGCAATCATTTAATATTCACTGCCCTTCCACTCCTCGCTGTGCAATGGCCAATGTGGAAGACCAAAAAACTGGGTTTACAATTCGGCACCCTCGTAATTTTTGGAATCCCTTTTATCGCAATGAGTTTTTTAAATCTTTGGTATAACCACGCTCGTTTTGGGGAATATTTGAATAATGGGATGGAATACCAACACATGTCCACCTTCTTGAGAGATGCTTTTAAGGAACATGGTTTTTTCAATACGCGTTACTTCTCTAATAACATTTGGGTACAGGTACTTTCTCCTCCACTTTTTTCTAGTTCTTTTCCTTTCTTCAAATTAGATGTCCACGGCACTGGATTTAGCTTTTTCTGGGCTTCTCCTTTATTTCTATTGATTCTTCCTGCTTTTTTCCAGGGCGCAAAAGATCTTTTTCGAGAAAAAAGTAAACGCTTATTTTCCGCAACGGATCATCTCATCACCGGTGCTTTATTGCTTTCGCTTTTGGGAATAGCCACACCGATCATGCTCAACATTGCTCCGGGTTGGCGGCAATTTGCTTCTCGCTATAGTTTAGATTATCAATTGATGATGATCCTGATCGGATTATTCCTGATTAAGATATGGGGAGATAAAAAATGGTTTGTCCCACTTTGTGTTATCTTGGTATTCTTGTCTATCTATGTCAATTACTTTGGTACTTATCTCTTTCTTAATTTAGGAGAACTCTAACTCGCTGGTGCGTCTGACTTCGTCGTTTCCTCAATTTTTTCGCGGAGGGAATCCAAGGTTTTTTTCGCGGCACGCAAATCTTTCACGCCATCTTTAATCAACATAAAATGCTTCGTTGATTTTTTAAAACTCAAACCATATTCTTGACCTTGCGTAGCAACAAAGCGAAGGATGTTTTGAAATAATTCTGTTTCGTAAAAAGGAGATTGCGGATTATTGATAAAGTAACAACGCAGTTTTTTACTTTTCAAAATCAAACGTTCAAAACCTAAGCGTTTACAAACCCAACGAAGTCGCAGCCCTGCAAACAGCTCCTTGATTTGTCGTGGTAATTTCCCAAAGCGATCCGTCAATTTATCACTAAAAGCCTTTAAAGCTTCTTCGTTTTTGATCTGATCCAATTCGGTATAAAGATTCAATCGCTCTTGAATACTACTGATGTAAGCATCCGGAATAAGCATTTCAATATCCGTGTCAATTTCTACATCTCGCACAAAATTGCGTTCCTTTTTCAAGTCCTCTTTAAACAAGTCTTGAAATTCAGTTTCCTTCAGTTCTTGAATGGCTTCTTCCAATATCTTTTGAAAAGTTTCATAACCAATGTCCGAAATAAAACCACTTTGCTCCGCCCCCAAAAGACTTCCCGCTCCGCGGATATCCAAATCTCGCATCGCAATCTCAAAACCACTTCCCAAATCAGAATACTCTTCCAAGGTCTGTAAACGCTTCCGCGCATCCGCAGTCAACACCGACAAAGGCGGACTAAACAAATAGCAAAAAGCTTTGCGATTAGATCGCCCTACCCTTCCTCTCAATTGGTGCAAATCACTCATTCCAAATTGATGGGCATTATTGATAATGATGGTATTGGCATTGGCAATATCCAATCCGGTTTCGATGATATTGGTACAAACGAGTACGTCGTATTTTTTCTCAATAAAGCTAACTAATGTTTTCTCCAAACCTTTAGCTTCCATCTGTCCATGCGCCATCGCAATGGAGACATCAGGACAAAGGCGGTGAACCATCGCTGTGATATCTGGCAAAGTTTTTACTCGATTGTGGACAAAGAAAACTTGACCGCCACGATTCACTTCATAATAAATAGCATCCTTGATCAAATCATCATTGAAGGTTCGAGTCTCCGTATGAATGGCTTGTCTATTGGGTGGTGGAGTACGGATAATCGACAGGTCTCTGGCCGCCATCAAAGAAAACTGCAGCGTCCTTGGGATGGGTGTGGCGGTGAGGGTAAGGGTATCTACATTCACTTTGATATTCCGTAATTTTTCTTTGGCCGCCACTCCAAACTTCTGCTCCTCATCAATGATGAGTAAGCCCAAATCTTTGAATCCTACTTCTTTATTCAAGAGCCCATGCGTACCAATCACCAAATCAATTTTTCCAGCTTTTAATCCTGCAAAAATCTCCTTGCGTTCCTTCGTCGTT
Source organism: uncultured Saprospiraceae bacterium (assembly GCA_964419315.1). Lineage (GTDB taxonomy): Bacteria > Bacteroidota > Bacteroidia > Chitinophagales > Saprospiraceae > CALLVY01. The sequence continues at coordinate 11,172 of CAYQRA010000079.1, forward strand.
CTAAAGCGATTGATGTAATCTACTGTTACGCCAAAGTTTTCCAATCGATCCTTAAAAGTTTTGCTATGCTGTAGCGCCAAAATGGTAGTCGGCACCAAAACTGCTACTTGCTTTCCGCCTACAACTGCTTTAAATGCTGCACGAATCGCAATCTCTGTTTTTCCAAAACCAACATCTCCACAGATCAGGCGATCCATCGGAGCAGTACTTTGCATATCTTCTTTTACTGCGATGGTTGATTGGAGTTGATCCGGAGTATCTTCGTAGATAAAGGAGGCTTCCAATTCATTTTGGAGATAGCCATCTTCGGGGAAGGCATGGCCTTCTGCCGCTTTACGCTTGGCGTATAATTTGATTAAGTCTTTCGCAATGTCTTTGACTTTTTTCTTCGTCTTTCGCTTCAGGTTTTTCCAAGTATCAGAACCAATTTTACTAAGCTTAGGAGTACTTCCCTCTTTTCCCGAATATTTAGAAATTTTATGCAAAGAGTTGATACTCACATAGAGGACATCATTATTGAGATAAATCAAACGAACCGATTCCTGAGTATGTCCATTGATTTCTAATTTTTCTAAACCAGAATATCGACCAACTCCGTGATCAATGTGGGTCACAAAATCACCTGGCCGCAATTCGCGAAGCATTTTGATATTGAGCGATTGATCTTTGGTAAAACCTTTGCGCAATCGGTATTTGTGAAAACGCTCGAAGATTTGATGATCGGTATAGCAGGCTACTTTTAAGTCGGTATCTACAAAGCCTTGATTAATCGCTTTGACGACTGGATGAAAATGTACTTTTGCTTGTAGGTCTTCAAAAATGGCGTAAAAACGCTCAATCTGTTTGGCACTATCGGTAAATAAATAATTCTCTAAATTGGCTTCTGAATTCTCATTTAGATTTTTGATCAGCAATTCAAAATTCCGATTAAAGGAAGGTTGGGGTTTAGAATTATAAATTAATTTTTGATGGACTTCTAGTGGCGACTTGGCTCTTGTGAGGCTGAGCATGGTGAAATTTTGGAGTTCTTCCACCACCTGAGCAGGCAATAAAAATGCGCGATCGCCGAATAAGCCTTCCCGTTCACTTTCTTCTGAGAAATAAGCAGTTTTAGAAAACTCTTCTGCTTTTTCAAAACAGGTTTGTAATTTGTCCAAGACCACTTGAAAATCTTTGACCCAAACGGCTGTTTCCTGTGGCAATACTTGCAAAAGGGAAACTTTCTGGGCTTGAGAAAACTTGGTATTGACATTGGGGACAATTGATACCCTGGCGATATTTCGTTCCGAAAGTTGCGTCACCGGATTAAAGGTCCGAATACTTTCCACTTCATTGTCAAACAACTCTACCCGATAAGGCCACTCATTTCCATAAGAGAAAATATCGATGATTCCTCCACGGATAGAAAACTGCCCGGGCTCATAGACAAAATCAACTCGTTGAAATCCATATTCCACTAAGACTTCGATCAGAAAATCAACGTCTACCTCTTCTTTGATGACGATATTGATGCGGTTCTTTTGCAATATCTCTGGTGCCACCACTTTTTCAAACAAAGCCTCTGGATAGGTCACCATGATTTCTCCTCCTCCCGTACTGGAAGAGATTCGATTAATCATTTCCGTTCGCAGCAAAACATTATGAGAATTGACTACCTCAAAATATAAAGGCCGTTTAAATGAATCTGGAAAAAAGTGTATAGACTTTTTTTCGAACAGATTGGCGAGATTATTTTGGATATAAGCCGCCTCTTCTTTATCGGTTGCGATGACTAAATGATGCTGGGGATGAGCGAGGTAGGTTCCGGCTAGGACAAAGGAATCCTGTGCTCCTATCATGCCTACGAGTTGTAGGTGGGAAGGAGTGGACGCTTCTAGCGCTTTTACAATTTGCTGCGTCCGTTCATCATCCCGATAGCGGCTCAGCAAGTTCTGAAGATTTTCCACGGTGCAAAGATACGGAAACTCTTTTTAATGAAAATATAAAAAAGAGCTATCCAAAATTGATGCTTGGATAGCTCTTAGCTAAGGATTTTTTAGCCAAACGAAGATTAGCTTCGCTGAATTGACCTTTAACGTCAGTAATAAACGCTATTGAATAACCAGCTTTCCTTTGGCAATCAATTTTCCCTCTTCTCTAATATTGAAAAAATAAAGACCAGAGGCCAATTGGTTTCTTTCAAAAGTAAAAGTATTTCCACTAAAGTCCTGTAAGTTCATCAACTTCCCTTGAATATTATACAACACAAATTGACCCTCTTCAACATGCGGACCTTCCAATTCAATTAAAGCACTAGAGCGAAGCGGATTTGGGTAAACTTTGATATTCTGCAAAGAAGCGATTAAATCTCTTGTGTCTATACTAAAATCCAACCAGTCTTCTCCGATGGTGTGAAAGGTCGTATTGGTATAAATGGGAGGATTAAAATCAAAGAAAATAGCAGCTCTGTTTTCGATCCGAGTATCAATCGGATTATCCACATCTTGCTGGATTTTAAATTTTACAAATCCATTAGAAGCCGCAAGGTTTGTGGTACTATCTGGCAGTAAAATATTATTGAAGGTAAAAGTAGCGATGCCATCACCAGAGAGGGAAAATTCATACGGATGACTGGCAGCGCCCGCTCGCAAACTTGCCGGATTTAACCAAGTAGACAAAGTATCTTTGATCACTACTGTAAAGGCTGTGTCTGTTCCTGTATTTTGAAAACGGATCATATAATCAATCGGCGTATTGGCTTCAATAAAATGTTCTTCTTCATATCCGAGTGGAAAACCTTGTTTGTCATTAGGATCATAACTACCTCTATTCTGGCGACAATCAATATCAATAAAAG
>CAYQRA010000080.1:0-13887 GCA_964419315.1 uncultured Saprospiraceae bacterium
GATCGACTTCTGGAAAGTTATCCAGAATTATTTTTTCCGCCATGGTAGAAGTATGAATACTCTCTTTTAAGGAGCTTCCGGGCTTAACCCCTTGTTGCATGGCAATGTCTCCTTCTTCTAAGGTTGGAATAAATTCTGCACCCATCTTATTGAAAACCATCAGCGAAAAAGCAAAAGCTAAAACACCGGCAGCAATCGTTAGATAAGCATTTTTTAAAGCGCCCTTTAAAATCGGCTGATACAATTTTTTCAAAAATCGAATGATCTGAAAAGCAATACCACTTTCGGCTTTGATGGTTTTATTTAAAAACAAGGAAGTCATCACCGGTACGTAGGTTAACGATAAAATCAGGGAACCTAAAATCGCAAAACCAACGGTCTGCGCCATGGGTTGAAAGGTTTTTCCTTCGGTGCCTTCTAAGGTTAATATCGGCACAAAGACCACTAAAATAATCAAGACTCCAAAAGCCGCAGAGCGATAGATTTTAGAGGTGGAAACCTGTACCACTTCGTCCATTTTTGCTTGGCTTAAGCGCTGACCGATATAGCCTAGACTCAAAGTATGCAGTAAGCTTTCCACGATGATAACCGCTCCATCGATCACAATCCCAAAATCAATGGCTCCCAAGGACATCAAATTTGCGGTCACTCCAAAGTAATTCATCATCGCCAGGGCAAAACACATAGACAGTGGAATAACCGAAGCCACGATTAAGCCTGCCCTAAAATTACCGAGTAATAAAAGCAAGACAAAAATGACAATCAATCCCCCTTCAATTAAATTATTTTTGGCGGTATCAATGGTTTTACCAATCAATTTAGAACGGTCGAGATAAGGATAAATAGATACCCCTTCTGGCAAGGATGTTTTGATCGTTTCGATACGTTCTTTGACATTTCTTAATGCCTCGGAAGAATTATCTCCTTTAAACATCAGGGTAATCCCCCCTACTACTTCGCCTTTTCCATCCATGGTCATAGCGCCATATCGTTTGGCACTTCCAATTTTTATTTGCGCGATGTTTTTAATTAAAATAGGTGTTTGGGAATTGCTCTGAATGGGAATATTTCCAATAGCTTCCAGGCTTTCCACCCGTCCTTCTGTTCGGATATAAAAAGAATAACTTTCCTTTTCGATGTAGCTTCCTCCACTATTTTGATTGTTGTTTTCTAGGGCGGTAATGACATCTTGCGTGGAAATCCCAAAATTTTTGAGCAGCAATGGATCCACGGCTACTTCATATTGTTTGAGATAGCCCCCAAAACTACTGGTCTCAATGATCCCCTTGGTTCCATTGAGTTGGCGTTTTACAATCCAATCTTGAATAGTACGCAATCGCGTCGCGTCAAATTCATGAGCATGTTCTTTATCGACCGTAAGGACGTATTGATAAATCTCCCCCAATCCCGTTGTAATCGGCATTAATTCTGGTTCGATTCCGTCCGGCAGTTCCGCCTTGGCGACATTGAGTTGTTCTTGTACATATTGCCGGGCAAGCATCAATTCTACGGCATCCTCGAAGACCACCGTAATAACCGATAAACCATAACGAGAGATCGACCGAACTTCGACTACATTTGGAATGTTGGTCATCCCAGATTCTAGAGGATAAGTAATTAATTGCTCCACTTCCTGAGGGGCAAAAGTAGGGGCCGTGGTGACAATCTGCACCTGATTATTGGTGATGTCTGGAACGGCATCCAAGGGGATTTTGGTTGCGGAATACAAGCCGATGATAATCAGGGCAAATACTCCTATCCCAATGATTAGTTTGTTTTCAAGAGAAAACCGAATGATATAGTTGAACATTAAAGACTACTTTAATAGACTTTTTTCTAAAATAGTTTTGGAGAAAAAAATGCAGAATCCGACAACAGAGGATCACGAGAAACGAGCTAAATCAACAAAGGAGATTCACGCAAGTAATTTTTCAGCCAAGCAAAATAATCTAGTATAAAGTCTAATACATTAAATGAATACCAATCCAGCGACCTCCAAAGGGAGGAACAACTGACAATGGAGAAGATTCAGTTTAAAATGTATTAAGCAAAAATCGGAGGTTGGAAAATATCAAAAGTGATCCCTGCTTGAAAAACAGAGTTGTAAGTTGGTAAGTTAGCTTCCGCAATATCATTAACAAAGGCTGTCAACATTGGACTAGAAGCAGGACAAAGAACAATTGGAGAAGTTATATTTTGAAAAGGTAGGTTGTCATGATCGTTTTCATCTTCGTGCTCATGTTCCTCTCCATCGATAAAATGGAGGTATAAAAAAGCAGAAAAACTAATGTCCTCACCAAGTAGGATTGCTTCTTTTTGATGCAAATCATAATGCTCCATTAAGTCGTTGAGTTTCAACAATTGGCTAAAGTCGCCTTGGGGGATCAAGGCTCCAAGAGTGAAATAAGAAAGGAGGAGATAGGTGATAATTCTCATAATATCTGATAAATATAACAAATTTATTGTCAGTATCAGAAATGATTTGGTAATTTTTAATTGGAGGGGGGCTGAAAAAACCTTCAGCGGTCTGGAGTATTTCTTGGTTCTGTCCTTCCTTTGCCTACCAGTCGGCAGAGTTTTTCGAGCTCTAGTTAAGCGCTGAAACGCAAGGTTCATTTTGAGGAAATTGCATTCCTGGATTATTTGCCAAAGGTGGCTTTTGTGCTTTGAAAAAATCGCACAGGACGTCCACCATCTGTTTGTTCTTTGGAAATTTATAAAACAAGGCAGGAGCTATCTGGAAGGTGAATGTCCTCAACTTAGGCTAGTAACAAGAGCGGTAAGATGAATATTGAATATCCATTCATTGAATACTGAATATTCAATTAGACTAAACAATCGTACAGGTATTCCTTGATGACATTCATTTGGGAGGTAGCTCCTACTATTTAAATAAGAGAAAAGATTCCAAAATACCATTTGTAAAAATGAGCTAAGGGCTACCTTCAAGATGCCCTTAGCTTTACTCTAATAATAAACTTACTTAGGCGTATAAGTTAATTCACAGGTCTCAAAATCGGAAGTCAGTGTTAGAACCACCACCCCATTGTCATCAATTGCTCCTGCTCCGGAAACCATTCCGATTACAAACGCTTGTTCTGGAATATCAAAAGTTGTGCTTGTTAAAACGACCGCATTAAAAGTACCGACATTTCCTAAGGTATCTTCAAATTCAAGAATCATTTTTAAATCATCCGATTCCTCCACCTTAATCTTACCAGGATTCAACACTCCCGGATCACAAGAAGACTCAACCAGATAATCTTCGCTTATGTATTTGCTTCGCCATAAGCTTTCACATTCCTCTCCTTCATAGCCCTCTTGACATTTGCAAACGCCATCTTCAAAAACGGCACCATTTAAACAAGTTACGGGTTCGGTAGCATCCATATCTTCTATTTCGCAATTGGTTCCAGAAAAACCTTCTGGGCAATCACACTTACAGCTTGCTGCATTTTGTGTACCTGTATTGCAGATCATCTCTGGACAAGTTTCTTCTTTTTTGCAGGATTCGCTTAATAACACGAAGCAGCTTAGGCTAAAAAAGAGGAAAAGAAAATTTAGTTTTTTCATTTCTATTGTATTTGTATTTGAAAGCTTTACTAAAAACAGAAAAGGGAACTTCCTTTCAATCCACTTCACTTTCCAAATTATCGATACCTTTGACCACTCTGCCGCCTTTTAATTGTAGGGAATCAACAGTACTAAGAATTTGAATTTGTGTTGGTTTTTTTAAGCGTAATATAGTTTTCATAAATTTTGATTGATTTGATTTGTTAAAAATTATTTTACTTTTTCCTTGGGTTTTAGTCAACATCGCCTTCCAAATTATCGATCCCCTTGACTCTGCCACCACCTTTCAATCGATGGGAATCAAGAGAGCTAAGAATTTGAATTTGTTTTTCGCTTTTTAAATTCACTAGCGTTTTCATAAATTTTATTTTTGATTGGTTAAAAAATGCATTTTACCTTTCCTTGGAATTTATTCAATCTCAGCTTCCAAATTATCAATGCCTTTGATCACTCCCCCACCTTTCAATCGATGGGATTCAAGAGAGCTAAGGATTTGAACTTTGGCTTGACCTTTTAGATTCACTAAGGTTTTCATATTATTTGATTTTAAAGATTAAAAAAACTCTATTTTTTCTGCCCTTTATTCAACTTCCCCTTCCAAATTATCAAGGCCTTTAATTACTCCACCGCCTTTTAATCGTAGGGTGTCGATGGGGCAGAGAATTTGAATTTTCAATTTTCTTTTTAAGCGCTTTAGCATTTTCATAATTTTTGATTTTAATAAAAAAATATTCCTAATACTTCCTTAGTTCAAGTGGCTAGCAAAAGGTAAGCATCTCTTGTAAAAAAAATTTCTTTCCTATTTTCTATTCCGTTGATTTAGGACAATCAAAAAAGCCAAGTGCTTTGAAAACACTTGGCTTTTAATACTACGCTTAGCAAATCACTTTGGGCTTAGCCCGCCTTTCTTTTGCTTTGTTTTTTGGCCAACATCGTAATGCGTTTGGCTTTTGAATCAGAGGCAGTCCCCGTTTCTGCATAGACCTTGGCGTCATTGAGTATGACTGCTAGGGTGGAATTCATTTTCTTTTTCATCATGCCCTTCATCATAAAACCCATGAATCCTTTCATCTCAAAACTAGCATTCATTACCAATTTTGAATGATTGCTATCAATCGGGATAACGGTCCACAAATTTTCTGCTTTGGTTATAAACTTTGGCATTCCACTTTTTACCACATAGGCCAAGGTCATGTTATCCTCATTGTACTGCGTTAACTTTTCACTGATCTTGCTAAAACCTTTTACATTCACATCGCAAAACCTTTCATCACATACGGCTCCTTCGAATTGGGAGATGCCTTTGCCTTCCGCGTGGTCCACACCGGAAGCCCATTTATAAACATCTACAAAACCGGGGCCTACCATTTTCCATAGATATTCTGCAGGAACATTAATGACCATTTCTTTTTTTAGATCAAAACCTTTTTGTGCCATCATAAACGAATTTAGAGTTAATAAAATAAAACATAGACTGAGAAACTTTTTCATAATCTTGAAGTTCTTGGTTAATAATAACTCAAAGATCAGTCAATCTATCCGCAGTTATTTTCTGGATTCGTCCAATAAGTTCTTATTTTGGTTTACTCTATATTTGGAGGGGGAAAGTTTAAATTTTTTCTGGAAGTTTGCAGAAAAAGTACTCACATCAACATAGCCCAGAGAAAAGGCAATTTCCGTAATGCTATCGTCTGAACTTAATAAAAGTTTTTTGGCTTGCATCAATCGCCGATGCTTGATATATCGAGCAGGAGTATCCGAATAAATTTTACTAAAATCTCTTTTAAATTTTGAAAGACTCCTATTACAGATAAAAGCCAATTGTTCAATACTGAGATTATTATACAAGTTATTTTCAATGGCATTTTTGAATTCGATTTTGTTGGGGCTAAATATCTCGGAGAGCAATTTTCTGATATTCAAATGATTTTCAGACTTTAGCAAAATAAGCATTAGCTCTTTGAGTTTGAGTATACCCAATTCTTCATCAAAGGCATCTGGGTTTTCAAAATAAATAGACAGATTATTCATGTATTGCTCCACAAGTTGATTGCCAATCAATTTTTTGGGTTGCTGCACCTCTTCAATTGAAAAAAAAGAAGGCACCTCATTTTTATAAATTTCCTGCAATAATTGGGGATACAAAAAAACGGCAATGGCCACACATTTTTCTTTAGGAGTGGGAGAAAAAAACTGAACATAGCGACCACAGTTTTTCAAAATCGCATTTTTGGAATCGGTATGATGCCTACCTCGGTGATCAAAGCTCGTCATCCTTCCCTGAGTCATATAAAAAAAGCAAGCGACCTCTTTTAATTCTCCTTCCATCGTAAAAGAAGATTCAAAGGCAGCTTTTTGAAACAAGGGCATCCCTTTAAAGGAAATAATATTAGATTCAATCATGCCACAAAATAATTACTTAAAAGGAAGTATTCTTTCTGAAAAAGTCCAAAATAGTTTTCCAAACTGAAAATGCTTTGAAAAAATTGATAGGTTCTGCCCTATAAATCAATGTAGCAGCTTAAGCAAATCATTTTTTCTCGTATAGCAGGCATTCTTTTTCGAAAAGCTTTCCAATCAATCTCCATTAAAAATCCGAATCAGTATCCCGTTTTCTTCCTTACTCAACACCTAAAGTTGTCCTCTTGGCGAACAAACCGCTTTCCTCAATCAAGTACGATCATTCCTAAAATAAATCGCAACCTCCTATCCTTTTCTAAAACCTCACCTCAGTCCTCTTCATTTGGACTAAAATTTGCAGTATTAGAATATTTGCATAAATAACCTACAGTGATTATACAGACTTGGAATTGGATTTTAAATTTTGGTGTATCGGATGATCACCAAGCAGATCATGAATTGATCCAATTCTACAACCTAATGTCTCTAATATCAGGTTTTGGGATCCTCTTTGTCTTTCTATTTGCTTGGTGGATCAATTTCTCTCCCATCTATCTTTGTATCCTTTCCGTTATCTTTTTCATGTACGTTTCTATTATTGCGGCCAATTTTTTTGGTAAAATACAATTGGCAAGGTACATTGTTGCTATTGGATCTGCGGTTTGGGTATCTGTTTCTTATGCACTAGTTGGAGGTTATTTCAATCAGGGAATGGCGATTCTTTCTGCCATGGCCATCACCTACGTTACCTTTCAAAAAAAACCAAAGACGGTTTATCGCTTGGTGATCTTTCAAATAAGTCTTTTGTTTCTTTCTTCTATCTATGTCAGTAGGTATCAACCTATCCTTGGACTTATTGATTTTCCTTATGATGACATCATGGTGTTTTTGGGTGGATTTGGTTGGATTGCCATTTTACTTTACAAGTTCAATAAGGATAGAAGGAATTTATTGCTAGATCTAAAAAACAATAATATTGAGTTAGAAAAAACCACCACAGAGTTAGAACGATTTACCTACATTGCTTCTCATGATTTAAAATCTCCATTGAGAACGATCAATAGTTTTATTTGTTTAATTGAACGAGATATTAAAAAAGAAAACTACGCCAATATCCAAGAAAAATTAGATTTTGTAAAAACCGGAGCAGAGCAAATGCACTTTTTGGTGGAGGATATTCTAGAACTCTCTATGTTAAAAGAACAAGAAAAAGTAAAGCGAGTCCCTATTGATTTAAACTTGGTTTTAGAAAAAGCAAAACACAATTTGAAAAACGAAATTGAGGAAAAAAATGCAATTATCTTTGCAGAAAATCTACCTCCATTTTTAGGGAATGAAATTGAACTTTTGGTCCTCTTTCAAAACTTTATACAAAACGGAATAAAATACAACGACAGCGAGCAAGCTAGCATCCATATCACCGCACAAAAAACAGAGCAATCCATAATCTTTTCTTTCCGAGACAATGGAATTGGTATTGATAAAAAATACCATACGCAGATTTTTCAATTTTTCAAACGCCTACACAACTCCACCAAATACCAAGGGACCGGATTGGGTTTAGGCTTATGCAAGAAGATTATTGACAATTACCAAGGCACTATACATATAGATTCTCAAATAGGAATAGGTACTACTTTTACCATTACTTTTCCATTAAAGTCCGCTGCTCCAGTGGATCAAAAAGTCACGGCAGCAGTGGCGGAATAATTGAGTTTTAAAATTTTTCAAAAAAGCAAAAGCTAATACCTAGTAATTACTTTTAAGCGAGGATTTTTCTTTCTTATCGCTTCCAAATCAGCAGTCGTAAATTCATTTTCATCAATCAAAAAAGCGATCAATCGTTTTAAATTAGCAACTTCTACGGGCACTTCCTTGATCGGATTTTTATGGAGCCATAAGTTGAGCATTTTTTGATAGTTTAAAACCTGATTTGGAAAGACGATCAGTTGATTATTGTCGAGCGCAAAAGTATACAAATTGCTTAGTCGTTCATATTCTTTTGGGATTTGCTTGATCGCATTGCTTCCTAGACTTAAAATTTCTAATTCCGATAATTGACTTAATTCTGCCGGCAGGCTAGCAATCTGATTGGCGCCCAAATTGATCAATTTTAGTTTGGAGCAGGAAGCAAGTTCTTTCGGAATAGCTTTGACCGCACAGGCATTGCCTGTCAGATGTATCAGGTTTTGGCATTGGCCAATGGACTTGGGAATCGTAGAAACTTGAGTTCCAGCAAAATCCAAAACTTCAAGATTAGTCAATTGACCAATTGCAGTGGGGAGTTTATAAAAAGTTCTATTATTGTATAAGCGCAGGTATTTCAAATTACTCAAATCCAAGACTTCCTCGGGAAGCACAGAAATAGTATTCAAGGAGAGATCTAAGGTTTCCAATCGCTTCAATTGCTTGATGGCAGGAGGAATTCGAGAAATCTCACAGTGAAAAAGGATTAGCTTTTTAAAATATTTTTTGTCGGACAAATAGGTGATCAGCGCTTCCAATCTCGAACTCCCAATAGATGCATTGACTACCTGCAAAGCTTCTAAATTTTCTAGCACCGGATTCCTAGACAAGAAGGAATTAAACGCCTCCTCACTGGTCAATTTTAGAATCCTAAAGTCTTCCATTTCTATAGTCCCAATGTCGGAGATACTTTTGGCATTTGCAGAAGCAAAATCATCAAATACATTCCGATCGTATTGACTATCATAGGGCTCTTTTAAAACACTCACGAAGACATCTGAAGGATCCTTTTCTACTTGTTGCACTTCGCTTTTTGGTCCCACCTCTTGCCGATTGCTACAAGCAACCAACAACAGTAAAAATATAAAAAAGGTACTTAAGCTTTTCAATAATTGGTATTTCATTTTCCGGGTTTTCTTTAGAAGACCTTCTTTTTTCGGCTTTCGACTATCGTCTTATTTTTATACTAGCTTCCCATCTGTGACTTCGCCCATTTGATATACAATTTAACCTCCTCTTCCAATCGACGTAAAGTCTCTATTTGTATTTCTTCCTGATTCGCCGATCGGCGTTCTCGTATTCGTTTTTGCAAATCATCAGAGCGAAGTTTAAAAGCAGCACGATCTTCCTCCGACATTTGCTCCATGGCCTTATATCGGGCAATGATTTCTTTTCTTTCTTCTTGCTGAATTTGCCGCAAGGAATTCTTTTTTTCTTTGGGTAAGTCTTTCAATACCTGATAAGAATACCGCTCAGATAATTCTTTAAACTCTGCTTTTCTTCGCGCTAAAATTTCAGGAGTCATGCCATTTTTTTCATTAAATTCACGAGTGAGTTTTATCTGCTCTTCCCTTAAGTCCTCCGGATCAAAGTGCTGATTACCTCTGATCACCATCAACTCATCTCTTAGGCTTATAGGAGCGATGAATTGAGTCCCTTTTTTATTGTTTAAATCAATCCGACGTGCTTCCTTTAAAGAGAGAAAATTCTTATCATAATACTCGTCTAATTTCCCAAGATTTTTAAACCACTTTTTCAAAGGATAGGCATTCATAATTTCTATCTTCAAATCGACAAAGGCTTCCTTAGTATGCAAGCGGCTTTTGTACATCAAGAATTTATGTAAAATCAAAAAAGATGCAAGGAATTTCTCGTCAGATCTTATTTTCTCAATCGCCTTAAATTCACTTGCTAATTTTTCATAAAACTCCACCTTGATTTTATTTGATTTTCTAAAACGATAAATATAAGACAGTAAAACTCTCTGCTCGATAGACTCTGGAAATCGATCTTCTACCTGCTTCAAGATGGCCTTAGCTAAGACATCTTTCGCTTTGAAGCGATCCCACACACTTCCTAAATCACTTTGCAAATAATAGGCATTAAAAAGCGATTCATTTTCCATCTTAGGTTCAAGTGCCAAAAGTTGTTCTGTAAAGCGAATAGCTCCTTCATTTGAAGTATAGTTTTTTCGCTCCGCGAGAACTTTCGGCTTTTCTTTAACAAACCGAAGAAAGGATTTTTTGACTTGATCCTGATACTCCTTTATCTCTTTTTTTAGATCATTATTTTTATTGCTCGGATTCTCCATTTGCCTTAAGTGTTTCGCAGCAATCCGGTTCACCTTTTTAAAGGATTCATCCATATTATAATAATCCATTAAGACAAAACCAATCTCCTCCTTAGCACTATAACCGTCCAAAAAAACACCGACGCTTCCATCTTCTAACCAAACTTCTTTTTCTAATTCGATCCCCTCCGCGGCAAAGGCTTTGAGGATTGCTTGCCGAGCATCGGCTGACTTTAACCGCTCTGGCATTCCCGTGCCAAAACTCACTGGTTGGTAGGGAACTCGGGCATTCTCCAAGGGAAAGGGATTGAATAAGGTATCGACCGGTGCTTCTTGCCCATAGAGGCTATTTCCACTAAACAACATCATACTAGCTAAACCTCCGGTGGACATCCATTTTATAAATTTATGCCGAAATGGATAAGGTCGAGTTTCTGGATATAATAAGGGATTCTTATCTTTATAAGATGGATATTTCGGAGTATAAATAGTCCGAGCAGCTTGCACTTTTAAGGGTTTCTTTGGCATGATCAGAGGCTTATTTCAAAGTGAGAAATGATCGGGTAATCTTCATTATAATGTTTGTGGATAAAAGTGTTGTTTCTATTTTTCCATAATTTATCTGCCGTCCGATCTACGATCTCGATTAGGATTTTTTCATTATAACAGACTATCGGAGAAGCTTGGTCGATTCGCCCAGTACTCATAAAATTTATGCAAGAGCACCACTTGGAACAACGATCTGCTAATTTGCATCCACTACATTCTGGTTTCTCTTTTTCAGAAAGTTCATTCAGGTGATTTTGACAAGCAGAATCAAATCCAGTTTGGACATGACCAATCATAAATTCTGGTAAGGACTGCGTTTTCACAAATTGAATACAAGGATATAATTCGCCATTGGGAGCGATAGAAAATTGCTTGGTACCGATCAAACATCTTTCCTGTGCTTCGATGGGCTTGTAAGTTCTAGAGCGGATTCTTTCCTCAAAAAAACTAAGGTAGAATCGCTCATTGTCTTCCATTTTTTGGAGGTACCATTTGGATAATTTCTGATAAGATTTTTTAAGTACCGCAAAATGTTCTAACTCCCAATCTGCTGAATAGTCCAGCGTCGTAGTGATGTATCGAAAACCTAAGTTGAAAATATAATCTACCGATTCGCATATTTGGGAAGCCGTGTCTGGCGAGATGACGCAGGTCACATTAGTGGCAGGATTATAGCGCAGCATCAAGTCCGCCGCTTTTTCTACTTTGTGAGCAGTAGGCTTCCCTCCTGCATCCAGTCGATGCAGGTCATGGACATCCGGATGCCCATCAATACTCAGGGAAACAAAAACGCCATAGGCATATAATTTTTGCATCAATTCTTCAGAAAGCAAGGTCCCATTGGTGCTCATTCGATAAGAAACCTCTAAGTCCTTTTTATCAGCAAAGGCATCTAGGATGTAAAATATTTTTTCTTGTTCGATTAAAGGTTCGCCACCGAAAAAAGTGAGGTGCAACTGCTTTGTATGGAGTCGCTTCATTTCTGCTTCTATAAAGACAATAGATTGGTCGATGGTATTTAGACTCATCGCAAGAGGCAATTTTTCACCGGTATAGCAATAGCTACAACGCAGATTACAATGATGGGTCAAATGAAAAGTCGCGGAGAGAGAATTCATAATTTTACATTTAAAACAAGTTACAAATTTAGTACGGATTTACCGGAGAAATATTTAGTCAGCGTTAATCTTTAACAAGTCTTTATTGCAGAGATTCCGATACCTTATTATAAGTGATCCGATATATTTCATCCTCCACCACCTGATTAAAACGACTTCCTATTTCGGCCATTGATCGCAATGGTTTTTCCCAAAGCTTCGCTTCCTATGATCCCCTAAAGCTGGATCATAACTTGGAACAAGCCACTCCCTTAGCCAATCATTTTTCTTTAGCCATCAAAAATACCAGAAATTCTAAGCATCTTCTTTCTCCATTTTCTAAAAAAAAAGCCTTATATTTAAAATACTCAAAGCCTGAAAACAAAAACCATGAACAAACCCCATATCCCAACAATAGGAATACTATTTCTATTCTTAAGCTTTCCTCTTTTTTCCGCTACTCAAAACAACTGTTTAGATTTCCCCTTTTTGGGAAATTCAATTGGTTTTAGCCCTATCAAAACTTCCAATCAAAATTCTTCTGTAATCAACAACATTGCGGTAATTATTGATACCTACTCTTGTAATGATGAGGGGACTCCCAATGACCCTCTGGACGACACCTATAGAGTCCTCGCTTTTGTCACAGGAACGGGAAGCACCTGGACGGCCAACGATCCCAATAACACAACGGGCTTTCACGGTATTCCTTTCTTTTTTGGCCCTTATCTAATCAGTGATGGAATACAAAATTTTGAGGTGGTAGATGATTCCGATCCCAATTGTTTCACTGCGGTCAGCCTCACCCCTCCAGCGCCTTGTTCGAATCCGGGGCCATGCGCCATTGCGGCCAATGCAGTTGTTAGTACCTGCAATGATAATGGTACACCGAATGATCCGAATGATGATATTTTTACTTTTGATATGACCGTGACTGGTGTCAATGCTGGAAGTGGATGGAGTGATGGAACCATGACCGGACCTTATGGCATCCCTATTCCTTACGGACCTTTTCCGATTTTGGGAGGAAATATTAATTTAAATTACACCGACTTAGAGGACCCCAATTGTACCACAACTATTTCGGTACCTGCTCCTACGAATACCTGTTCGAATCCTTGTTCTATTGCCGCCAATGCTTCTAACATCCTTTGCAATAACAATGGCACCCCAAATGATTCAAGTGATGATACATTTACTTTTGACCTCTTCGTAACGGGAAACAATACAGGAAATGAATGGACCGATGGAACCATTACGGGCAATTATGGAACAACAAGTGCCTATGGCCCCTTTCCAATTTCGGGAGGTGATATTTATTTGACTTTGACTGATTTGAATGAGCCCAATTGTATTACTGCCTTTTGGGTCAACGCTCCAAATGCTTGTTCGAGCAACTGCTCTATTTTGGCGCTTACTGAAAACTATATTTGCGATGATAACGGAACTCCTAGTGACCCAACAGATGATGTTTTTAGTGCCGTTGTTTTAACCTTAGGTTCCAACACTAGTGCGTCTTGGAATGCCAATGATCCCAACAGCACTTCGGGAATTTACAATACGACCAACACCTTTGGACCTTACCTAATTAGCGATGGCATTTTCTCTTTTGATATTTTTGATGATGCCGATGCTAGCTGTAGTACTACGATTACCCTCACCCCTCCGGTACCTTGTTCGATCAACTCCCCTTGTACCGTTGCGGCCGCTTATTATGATATTTTTTGTAATGATAATGGCACTCCAAATGATCCCAATGATGATACCTTTTCTTTTGAAGTCGTCGTCTCTGGTGTTGGTCCTGATGTAGGTGCTTCTTGGATGGCCAATGATCCTAATAATACGACTGGCTCCTATTTCCTCGCCCAAACATTTGGACCTTATCTGATTTCAGCAGGCCCCGTAAATTTTAACATCACAGATATTGATGATCCCAATTGTACTTATAATATTGTCGTGCTCCCTCCTCCTACTTGTTCTAATCCCTGTTTTATTGGGGCGAATGCCTCCAACATCCTTTGCAATGACAATGGAACATCATCTGATCCCAGTGATGATACTTTTACTTTTGATATCACGGTGAGCGGAAGCAATACAGGAAGTGGGTGGACGGATGGAACAAACTTGGGAACTTATGATATTCCTAGTACTTATGGCCCCTTTCTAATTGCGAATGGAGCAGTAAGCTTAAATATCTCAGACTTGGATAATCAGGCTTGTCTGACCTCCATC
>CAYQRA010000081.1:0-13865 GCA_964419315.1 uncultured Saprospiraceae bacterium
ATGGTTCTCTGACAAATCCCGTGTGTGAGTCAACCAAAAAGAAGAACAAACGCTTAACTAGGCAAGCTTGTCACAGGCCTTTTAGTCGCTTTTTGCTTCTTATTTTTGGTTGACCACGGGATTTGTCCAAGAACGAAATTTAAAAAAGGGTGCAGCTTTTCGCTGCACCCTTTTTTTATCCGGTCTCCTCTTAAAAATAAAACCAGTAGGAATATTTACTCACTCACCAATGTGGTATTAAATAAAAAACGATGCTGGATAGGTGATTCTAAAAGCGCATCATTTGTATTATATCTCAAATCATAAACTGCTGCTACACTATTAGAAAACCGAATAAAAATATCATCGAGTTCAGAGGTGTTTTTCGGAAAGGAAAAATCTCCATTAATCGCTAGACCTTCAAGTATGGTTCGGTCTACGGTGTTTCCATTTCCTTCATAACCAATGGTGTAATGAGAAATATTTGAGGTAGAAAGCGCATCCATTATCTCAACTTCATCTTGAAACTGTGGATCAAATTGAAAATTACTGATCCCATCCGTAAAGGTCAAAATTCCTTTCCCTCCATCCGTACTCAAGGAGTTGAGCAGTTCAATAGCTTCGTTGATGGATTCAAACAAAGCCGTTTCCATCTTCCCTTCTAATTCATAAGTACTTCCATTATTGGGATCCGTGAAGGTAGAATTGGCATCAATAAATTGGTGTAAGGTCGCTTCTGAAGAAGTAAAACTTTCGAGGACGGCACCTCTGGAAAACTTAAGGATTCCAATATTCGCATCTGGATTAGAAACAAGAATATTAGTAACCATCGCTTTTGCGCTATTTTTTATTTCCGTAATATTCATTCCTAGCGAACTACTTACATCCAAAATAAGAACGATATTTAACTCTTTGGACAAGGTTTGAGTTAAGGTATTTTCATCATCAACCAACCAACAAGTGCTTCCTTTTCTTTGGCTGATTACTTCATCAATAACATACACTCTTTTTTGTTCCTTAAAAGTGACCCCAGAATAAACCAATTCAATTCGAGAATCCGCAAGCGTATTAACCGTTGGATTAGTCGCAAAATTAATTTCACTAGAAGATATCGATGGATCAAAGACTAAGCTTGGTCCAGAGACGGCAGTATTGGAATACTCCGCATAAAGAATGGCATCATGAAGAGGAGTTTCATCTGGGCAAGGATTGGGGGTAACAGGAGTAACTACCGTCTCATCCGGGCCACAAGAAGAAGCCAATAGAAACAGTCCTAATAATAGAAAAAAGTCATACTTTCTCATTTTATTAATTTTAGGGTTATAAAAAATTATCGATCCTGACGGTAAGAATAAACAAGGTTTATTTAGGAACCACAATCAACTAATTCATATATAAATAACAAGATACAGGATAAATAAAAAATATCATTATTTCATTTAACGCATAACACTTTTTTAACTTTTTAATATCCTACTATCCTTGATAGTTTTTGAGACACACTCTTAATTCTCCCATCCAATCACTATATTTGCAGCGTCCAATTTGGACCACCTGTAAATTTGCAAAACATGCTAACGGCCATTTCTCCAATTGATGGAAGATACCACGAGAAAACAAAAGAACTCAGTAATTATTTTTCGGAATATGCCTTGATCAAATACCGCGTATTCGTTGAAATCCAATACTTCATCGCGCTTTGTCAGCATCCGCTACCCCAGCTAGAAGGATTTGACCTCGACACCGTCGAGCAGCTCAACGAGCAGTTTGAAAATTTCAACCTCCAAGATGCCCTCAATATCAAAAACATTGAGAAAACCACTAATCACGATGTGAAGGCCGTAGAATATTTCCTCAAACAAAAATTTGACAAACTCGGCATCAGCGATTATAAAGAATTCATCCATTTTGGACTGACTTCTCAGGATATCAATAATACGGCGACTCCCCTTTTGGTAAAAGACGCCATGGCCAATGTATACTTTCCGATGTTTAAAGAAGTTCGCAAAGCTTTGCGATCGGTGGCTGATGAATGGTCGAGTATTCCGATGCTGGCGCGGACGCACGGCCAGCCGGCCTCCCCGACCCTCTTGGGCAAGGAATTTCGAGTTTTTGTAGAACGCTTGGACAATCAAATGAAACTCCTTGAACAAATTCCGCCAACAGCAAAATTTGGCGGAGCCACCGGAAATTTCAATGCGCATTATGTTGCTTATCCAGCTATTGATTGGAAAAGATTTGGAGATCATTTTGTTTCAGAATATCTGGGTTTGACTCGATTGCAGTATACCACGCAAATTGACCATTATGATAATTTGGGCGCTCTGTGTATGAACCTCAAAAGAATCAATACCATTTTGATTGATCTTTGCCGAGATGTGTGGACTTATATTTCGATGGATTATTTTAAACAAAAGGTAATCGCTGGAGAAGTGGGTTCTTCTGCTATGCCACATAAAGTGAATCCGATTGACTTTGAGAATGCCGAAGGCAATTTGGGGATGGCCAATGCAATCTATACCCACCTAGCAGATAAGCTGCCGATCTCGCGGATGCAAAGAGACCTTACCGATAGTACGGTGCTGCGAAATTTGGGGGTTCCTTTTGGGCATACAATCATCGCGTTTAAGTCAATTTTAAAAGGGATGAACAAATTATTGCTCAATGAAAGCAAGTTACAAGCAGACCTCGACAGCAACTGGATGGTAGTGGCAGAAGCGATTCAAAATATTTTGCGGCGCGAAGGCTATCCACAGCCTTATGAAGCCCTCAAAGCTTTGACTAGAGGAAAATCCAAAGTCACCAAAGAAGATATTCATGGTTTTATTGATGGCTTAGAAGTGGCGGAGATCATCAAAGAAGAATTGAAATTGGTGACTCCTTCTAATTATGTGGGTGGGTAAAAATCTAAACTAGTTTTATCAAAAAATTGTAGCTCCTTATTCTTAGCTAACCAATTAATTACTTAGCGCTAGCTTCTATTTATAAAACCGAAAACTAAACTTATGAAAATCTTTCTAACGAGAATTAGCTCACTATTTCTTTTTTGTCTGATCAACACCTTATTCCTAAATGCTCAAAGTGAATTTCACCTTGGTTATGTGGTTGACCTAAACAATGATACGATACATGGTGTGATTAAAGAAGAACTAAGCGCTTATGGATTTGACATTATACTTAAAGAAAACAGGGAGTCTAAAGAGAAAACGAAATTTACGAGCTCCAATACGCAGACTGTTCATTTTACAAACTCTGATGAACTCTATAAGAAAGGTCCTGTCAAAATCAATGACCAGGTAGTTCAAGTCTTTTTCAAATGTCTTGTTCTCGGTGAGGTCGACTTATACGCTTACATTGACAATGCCCAAAAGAAAAGATATTTTATTGATTCGGAAGAATTGGGAACAAGAGAATTGTTGGTCACCACTATAAATAAATTGGACTCCCAAACAGGGAAGCGATATACCAGCCAAATCAATTCCTTTCAGGGGATATTAAAATTGGCCTTAAAAGATTGTCCTGCTAATTTTTCGAAAATTGATCAATTAAAATTATAAGAAAAAGAGTTGACCGCAGCTATACTTGCTTATTATAAATGCGCTTCAAAAACTTACTGGACTCCTAATTCCTCATCGGGAAAAAGACGAAAGGCCAAATTCGAATATGGTTTACTAGGAGGATTCAATTTCACGGATAAAGCCGTACCAGGAAGTTTACTAAATCCCACTTCTATTTCTAACCTACCGGGTGTTTCCTTTGGTTTACTCGGAAGAGTTTATTTGCCTAAGGGTGGCTATCGTTATTCCATTGACTTTGGATTTTCTATCAACCAAATCCAAGCTAGAAATATCCTTACTAAGGAAATTAGTGAGGTTACCTACAGTCCATCTTTTCCCTTGCGCCTGACGCGGTATTTTTCCTTAGGAAAATCTCGTCTATTCACTAGTGTTGGACTAAGGGTAGAAAAAAGATTCCAGAAATTGGGAAATCCTTTTAGTATCGGGATGGGATATGACCTAAAGGTGTCTAAGCGGACAAGAATTGCCTTACTGGTAAATTCTCAAATCATTCGAACGATACAAGGGACTTTTGTTTTAGCTTTGTTTTTCTCCTAGTACTCCTACAATAGTCTAATTATGGGGTAGGAAAATCAAAAGTAATTTCATCAAAAAATCATCCAATATTTTTTCCTTTGCTAACAAATTAGTTTCTTAGCAGTACTTTCTATTTGTCAAGACAAAAACCAAAGCTCATGAAAACCTCCACCAACCTCATCGCTTACCTAAGCCTATTTTTCCTTTTTATGCCTTCTGATGCTGATGCTCAACAGGTGTATGAAAAAGGTTATGTAATCACCATGAATCAAGATACGGTTCGTGGATTGATTAAAGAACAACTATCTACCTATAGTTTTGATATTCTTTTAAAAAAATCCCCTACCGCTGAGGAAGAGGTACTTTATACTCCTGATGATGTTCAACAGGTCTTTTTTATTGAGGGGCAAGAACGTTATGAAAGTCATACTAAAGGAGTAGAATTAGAGCAACATAAGATCAAGGTCTTTTTCAAGCATCTAGTTGCTGGCCCAGTCAATCTGTATTCTTATGTCGATGAACTGCAGCAGGAATCTTTTTATATACAAAAAGAAGAATTAGGAATGCAGGAACTAGTGGTGAAGACGAAAGACAAATATGATATACACCTCAAAAAACGTTTTAGAATAACCAATGAAGTCTTTCGAGGTATGCTTAAATTGGCCTTAAAAGACTGTCCAAAAGTTTATCCCAATATTGAGAAAGTGGAACTTTTTGAAAAATCATTAATCGACTGTGTGCTTAAGTATTATGTGTGTACGGGTGAAGCTCACTGGTTTCGAAATCTTAAGTTAAAAAAAAGAAAGAAAGTAATCTTTGAATTTGGAGTATTGGGAGGAGTAAACTTTAAACCTACTATTTTAGACAGTAGTTTCGATAAGTCAAGATCTACTTATCCTGGATCGGAATTTGGCATCATTAATCGAATTTACTCCACCAAAAGCAATTATCGTTATTCCTTTGATTTTGGAATTTCTTTTCAGCAAAGAACAGAGTCTATAGACTTAAATGCTAAAAATCCTAAGACCAACCAAATCTTTGTTCCAATTCGGTTTACACAATATTTTTCTTCTAATAATTTTCGGCCTTTTATAAGTGTTGGAGTAGAGTTAAGGGGAGATGATGATTCTGCCACCTTTCCTTTTACTGCTGGAGTTGGATGTGATGTTAAGATTGGTAAAAATACCAGACTTGCTTTATTGGTCAATTCCCGGATCACTGAATTTAGACAAGCCAATTTTGGATTGGTTCTATTCTTTCTCTAATCAATCTTGCAAAAGTTTCCGAATAAAATCGACCACTCGACCAGATTTAGAATCAGTAGCACTGTTGTAAGCCACCCTACCCTCCTTGTCTATGAGATAGACATGAGGCATTCTTTTGACTTTATAAATTCGAGCTATTTTTGATTTGTAAACATCTCCTCCATCTGCTTTTAAATGGGCACCAGCTAGCCCCTGGCTTTTAACAAAATTCTTCCAAGCATTGATGTCCTTATCTAAAGAAACGTAGAGGAAGACCATATCAGATCGAGTATTAAATTCAGATTTCCATTGCTTGCTGTTTCGCAATTGCATGACGCATGGAGAACACCAAGTTGCCCAAAAATCGAGATAAATAACCTTGCCTCTATAATCACTCAATTTCACTTCTTGCCCATTGATATCCTTTAAGGTAAAAAGCGGCGCAGTATCCCCCGAACTCAAACCTTTGGCCTCATTATAGACTTGGCGCAAAACATTATTATAAGTTTCATTTTCACAATTGGCAATAAAGGCTTGAATTTCAGGGCCCACCTGTAAGGCTTTTCCTCTTTTACAATCTATAGAGAATAATTTGGTCAGGTAATAATCAAGTGGATCGCCTTTGAAGAATTTTTTAGCCAAGTCTTTCTCTGACAAATGCGAATTGGAAACCAGATTGGATTGGTAATCCATAAACTGATCTATAAAATAAATATAGTTGAGATTCGGCAAAGCAAATTCATTGGAGATAATGAGCTCTTCAAAAAAGGAATAATAATCATCGGGAACCGCGATTGGGGCTTCTTGATTTTTGTACAATGGATGTTCCCAAGGATAATTAAGCAATTGATAACCATACCAATAATCAATATCTGCTTTGGCATATTCTTGAAAGCGTCGGTTGATTTTACTTTGCTTTTTATAATCTTCTAAAAATGCAAGTAAAACTTGGCGACGCTCTTCCATAAAATCTCTAAAAGCTTGTGGATCAGCTTCGCGAATTTGTTTTTTCAAGATAGCAGCAGATTGCTTTTTCAAAAGCGCCAAAGCTAGCAGGTAATTATTAGCGGAAGCCCCTACTCCAGAAAACTTTACGGACGCTGGAAAATCCGAAGGATTAAAAGTTACCTGTAAATCACCAACCGTATTTTGCAGAAACAAATCAATGCGTTCTTGGCCATATTCCAAATAGGCATTCTGATTGGTCCGCAGCTTGATCGTACCTTCTCTCGAAGAAGCATTGGGTATTTTTAACTCCACTTCTTCTTCTATCAATAATATGGGATCTTGTAAAAGCACTAACTTCAGCCCTCTACTAAAAGTGCTTGTTCCTTTTATCTTGACCTTCTTGATTTTTGGAGTAGTATTAATCTGAATCGGTGCTTCAATTTCCACAAATTTATTTGCGGCAATGCCTGTAACCGAGGGCTTAACAATCGTTGGATTGGCGGGTGTAGAAAGAATCGGATTGGCGGGTGCAACTTTGTTAACAGGATTTGTTTCCCCAGTAATCCTTGGCGCCATATTGGTCTCGGAATCCAACTTACTTCCCGCCGATTTCTCTTTCTTAGCTTCCGCAGATACTAGTTTTTCTTCTTTAACTAGGACTTCATTTTCAGGCTCGTCATTCTTCGGATCTGCCGTTTTTTGAGCGGCCACTTCTTCCGTCTGCTTTTTGGCTTTCGCCATTTGCTTTTCCATTTTCCTTTTCGATCGAGCTAACTTATTCTTTTTTACTTTTTTCTTTTTTACTTTACTCGTACTAGCGACCACCTTTACCTCTTCTTCTGTTTTCTGAGCCCCCGGAAAATCAGTAGATTTAATAATCACTTTAGAAACGATAGGTTCTACCTTTTGCACCTTCTCCCCTTCCTTACTTAAAATTTGAGGTCGCCGTACCGTTAAGTAATTGGTAGAACCATAAATCATTTCCTCATCTTTTACGGTTCTTTGTTCAGCTTCGGTATAAGCTGCTTTTATGATATCTCGAAAAACAGGATCATCATTTTTACTTAAAAAATATTCCATATCATAAGCCAATGACTCCGGTGTTTCGATATGGGAACGCCAATACAAATCACTAGCCAAAATGTAATTGAATGCTTTTCCAACCAACAATTTATCTGCATTTCTATAGGCCCCTTCTTCTCCTTCCCTACTATTTATTGGTCCCGCTTTGAGCTCGTCCAATTTCGATCCAACGCCGATCACCCATCCCTCAATACCATCAGTCGTTCTAACTTTGTACCAATAATCCTCCTGCAAAGTCTCTCCGATTAAAATCTTGGATTTAAATGCAGATCGCTCATTCATATAGATAGCCCTTTGCCCCTTTTTTAACTCGGTAAGAATAGGTGGCTTATCTGCTTCATTGAGCACTAGCATGCTAGCCGTCGTGATTTTTATAGAATTGACTAAAAAATCAGGGCCATCATATTCGACTGGATTTTCGTTGCGGAAGGAAAGATATTGATCTAGAAAATAGAGATAATTTCGATTGGATAAGGCTTTGTCATTACTTACTAGCAGGTAATTGAGAAACAAATAATAATCCTTTGGAAGAATCATAGGGGATTCTAAGCCATTGCCCAAAGGATGTTCTATGCGATACCTTAGTAATTGATAGCCCCACCAATAATTGATATCCGCCTGCGCATAAGTCAAAAATGCAGTACTAAATTGACTTTTACCTCCAAATTTATTTAGAAAATCTAGTTTTTGATCTCGGAGTCGATCCAATAATCGACGGTAATCCATCGGCTCTCTTTGTACAATTTCATAGCTCATCGACTGGGTCGTCCATTGCTGAAATCTCTTATTGCTCGATAAGAGGTAGGTATTATGAACCGCTCCGATCCCTAGGAACTTAAGCGTTCCCCAAAAATCTAAAGCATCAAAATCAATTTGAAGATCATCTCCTGGTTCTAAATAAATGGGAACTTCAAGGCCATAATAAGTAAAAGTGGCCACCGTAGGCTCAGCAAGTAGAAAAGTCATGGCAAAAAGCTGATCGCTACCGATTGGAACTTGAAATAAATGTTCATCAAAGGAGATCAGATCCGTATAAAATCGAAGCTCGGCTTTTTTTCCTTGAAAAGCACTGTGGACATGCCCACGGATAGTGGTTTGGATTTCCTTGAGATCTTCGATAGGACTTACTGGTGGCAGGGCATCCTGAGCAGAAACACTCTGAAAGCATAGACCAATCAAGCATAGCAAAATTAGAATTATCTTGTACCTACTCATCTTTAAGGGCTTCCAAGCTAAATACAGTTACCTTAATATCCACTTTGGTTTCTGTATTGGGATCAATTAATTTGGGATTTAAATATTATCGGGAGTAATAAATATACTAAAATAACACTTATTAATTTAATTAATCTTAAATAGAAAATCGAGAAAAACAAATGACAAGGTATTGCCGTGATTTTTCTAAATAAAAATTAAAAAGGCCTTTAAAACCTTCCGTCAATAAAATCTTGGTTTTTCGTTTTATCCCTGAAAAAAAGAAGAAAAAATATCGCGGTTCAGGAATCTGCTAGTATTCAAATTTTCCGTAAGGGCTATCAATGACTACCGATTCTCCCTCATGTTCCTCGACTCGACCAACAATTTGCGTTTTGATTCCAAAAGACTGACCGATAGCAATTAGTGCTTCTGCAATTTCAGGTCGCACATAGACTTCTAAGCGATGTCCCATATTGAATACCTGATACATTTCCTTCCAATCCGAACCAGATTGTTCTTGAATCAAATTGAACAGAAAAGGAGTCGGCATCAATTGATCTTTGATCACTTGCTTATTCTTGATAAAGTTCTTCACTTTCGTCTGACCACCTCCGGTACAATGAATCATTCCGTGGATCTCTGCTCGGTGATTTTCCAAAATGGCTTTGATCACCGGCATATAAGTACGGGTCGGAGACAAAACCAATTTTCCAACATCAGTCTTCACCTCGTCGATCACCACGGGATCCGTTACTTTCTTTAACCCTACATATACCACTTCTGGCGGAATCTCAGGATCAAAAGTTTCTGGATATTCCTCTGCATAATCATAATTAAACACATCATGTCTAGCGGAAGTCAGTCCATTGCTTCCCATTCCACCGTTATAAGTTTTTTCATAATTGGCCTGACCATCCGAGGCAAAACCGACAATTACATCGCCTGCTTGAATATCATTGACGATCAACTGCTCTCTTTTTAGCCGAGCAAAAGCAGTATAGCCAACATCAATGGTACGCACCACATCTCCAACATCTGCCGTTTCCCCACCTGCCAAATGCAAATTGATGCCAAAGGCTTTCATTTCTTCTGCAAAATCGCTAGCAGCATTGATGAGCGTACTGATTACTTCTCCACTTATCCGATTCTTATTTCGGCCGATGGTCGAAGAAATAACGATATCATCCACACAGCCTACACAAGCCATATCGTCCAAATTCATCACCAAAGCATCTTGTGCGATCCCTTTCCATACCGAAACGTCTCCCGTTTCTTTCCAATATAGATAAGCCAAACTAGTCTTAGTTCCTGCCGTATCCGCATGCATCAAATTGCAATAAGCAGGATCATGCCCAGTTACATCAGGAAGAATTTTGCAGAAAGCCAAAGGAAAAAGCCCCTTATCAAGGTTCTTGATAGCGGTATGCACTTCATCTTTGGTGGCGGAGACCCCTCTTAGGTCGTATTTGTATTTTTCAGACATATGGTCATTTTTTCAGACGCGAAGGTACGAGGATTATTTAAGACGAGGAAGCCTTAAAGCAGAATTTAAAAGATCAGACTTTAGCTTATTTCAGATCAAGAGATTTACGCATGAAAACAATACATTAGCGGATACAATATTATTTTCCCGTTTATAAAATCTTTAAAACAGACTAAGAAAAATTGGAAAATATTAATTGGAATAATTATGTTTGAGGTGAATTTATAGTTAACTGACCTACAGCGATTTTTCTCGCCCATATCCCGCACAAGAAACAACACATTTCGTGAGCTTTCCTCGTCCAAAATCGAGGAAATCATCTAGCGTTTTATTAAATATACACGAACCATTTTAATCTAATTTCCAATTATTATTCTTTTCTAAAATCTACAAAAATGAAATCTACAAATCTATTTTCTACTAAGCGAATCAATTTCCTTTTAATAGCCTGTATGGGCTTCTTCCTTTTTGCCACTTCCTCTTGTGAAAAAGATGTTCCTGGCTGTACCGATGCCAATGCAGAAAACTTTAATGTGGATGCGACGTCAGATGATGGTACTTGTGTATTAGCAAGAGCAAAATTTTTGGGTACTTATAATGTCAATGAATCTTGCACTTCTGGAACTTATAGTTATAACATCACGATCACTGAATCTGGCACCGCAGATGATGCTATTGTTATCACTCCTTTTGGAAATTATCAGGGAGTCAGCGTTAGAGCTACGGTAAGTGGAGCTGGTATTAGTTTTAATGATACACAGAATGCGATTACTTTTTCTGGTAGTGGTGATATTTCTGGTAACAGTCTTTCCATCATCTATACTGCTTCTCAAGGGGGCGTTATGGATAATTGCACCAAAACTTGTATCAAGCAATAAACTTGATTCGAAAAGGGTCTAAATATTAAAACGGGAGGCAATAAGAATTGACCTCCCGTTTTAATAAGAAGTTGTTTTAAAATAGATAGATGATTTTTTTGCAAGTAATTGGTCAGAGTACCAAAGGCAAACAGAGAAGAAGAAAGATTTTCGCCCTAGTTTAAAATAAAAGGCCCCAAACAAGAAAAGGCCGCTTGCGCGGCCTTTCTCGGATAATGTTCAAGGATAAATACTGCTATTTCTTAAAGAAGCTTTTTAGGAAAAGCCCCTCTTATTTTATTTTTGTGGAGAGCTAAATATATCTGGAGTCGTCCACCCACTATTCGTTCCGACTTCTTCTACTTGATCTATTTTAAACTCTGTTCTTCGATTCATGGCATGTTCTTCATCACTACAATCTATTCCTTCTGGACATTGATTGACCAGCATATTTTCTCCATAGCCACGCGCTCTCAATCGGTCGCGCGATACATTTCTATTGACCAAATAATTTAAAACAGATTCTGCTCTCCGTTGAGACAGGTCAAAATTATAATCTGAATTTCCACGCGAATCCGTATGCGACATGATGGTAATCTTCATACCTGGATTGTCTTGCAATAAGCTGACCACTTTTTCCAATTCTATGGTCGATTCTGACTTTAATTGAGCATCATTAAAATCATAATAAACTTTACCTATGCTAAAGACGGTTCCAACCTTTGGAGCTTCGGCCATCGCGATGATATCGCTGAGCATGGCTGGCTCTATCTCGACCAATTCTGGAGTACTTTCGTAGCTCACTTCAAGGTTTTCATAAATTGGAGTCACCGGGACATTATTAACTGGAGCGTTTTCGTAAGATTCAGGAATCCGCTCAAAACGGATCGAACCGGATACAACTGAAGGTCTACTACCAGAGGCAATATTTACAGTGGAGGCGGTCGTCGTCGCAACTGGCGTTCCCCCCATCGCAGTCATCACTTCACTGAGCATCATCGGCTCGTTTACTAATTCTTGACTTGGATCATTTTCTCTTTGAACTTCCCATTGGTCAAATTGGTTTTCAAAACCAAAATCTTCTTCTACTTCTGCGATCCCCCAATCTGGGGCTTCTCCTGCTTCTGGATTTTCATGCTCTAGTAGCAAGGTCGCTAGTTTATAAGTATGATCAGCCATTAAAACTTCGTGCTTTTTAATCTTCACATCCAGATGATTAGACTCTTTGAGCAATCGAGTATCTTCTGCCATCACTGCTTTTTGTTCCTCCATCAATTCCTTCAAGGTTTGAGCGTGGGACGCCATGGCCATCTCATGTTTTTTAATCAGATTATCTAAAGCATTCGATTGATCAAGTAATCTATGATCCGTTTTTGAGGCGGCCTCTTGTTTTCTAAATAAGGCACCCAAAGTTTTGGTATGCAAATTCATCGCCAACTCGTGCTTTTCTATTAAAGCATCCATTATTTTGGAATCCAACATCAATTTGGTATCTCCATCTCTTACGCTTTGTCTTTCTGATTTTAAGTCGTTGATTTCTTCATCAATGACTTCTATTTTTGAACTCAGTAAATTCATTTCTTCTACATCCGCCTCCGTGATAGGATCCTCATAAGACACGTTTTGAAATTGAAACGTTTCTTCCCAGTTTTCCAAATCAGCAGAGACCAATTGTTGAACAGCTTCAACGGTAGCTTCTGTTTCCATATCCCATCTAAAGATATCATCTCGCCCCATTCCTCCGGCGCGACTAGAACTAAAATATCCAAAAGTTCCTAAGCGATTGGTGTAAAAACCAAAATCGTCTGAAGGAGAATTAAATGGCTTTCCAAGATTTTGAACTTCGCCCCAATCTTCCCCTTCTACTCCCAGCGACAAAAATATATCTAGTGCTCCTTCTCCACCATGGCCATCCGAAGAGAAAAAGACATTGCCTTCTTCACTACAAAAAGGAAAAATGTCATTCCCAGAAGAATTCAATCCTTTCCCCATATTGACAGGGTCTCCCCATTTTCCATTCAACATTTCTACCTTATAAATATCCATACCTCCAAAACCACCGGGGCGATTAGAAGCAAAATATAAGCTATTATTATCAGGACTTAATGCAGGGTGACAGTTAGAAAACTTCTTACTATTAAAAGAGAGGTCTTTTACATTCGTCCATTCTCCATTGACCAATTCTGCACTACAGATTTTCAAATCTACAATGCCATCCTCTGCATTTCCATTCTTATTATTTCTGGTAAAGTACATGGTTTTGAAATCCTTGGTAAAGGTAACCATGCCGTCGTGTAAAGGTCCATTGACGGAACCCTTAAGTAATTGGGGAGTAATAAAACTTCCATCTGCCTTAGCTTGTGAGAAATATAAATCTGTGAATTTCTTCTTGCTTACCGTGCCTTTAACATCTATGTTGCTAGACCTCCGGACACTCGTAAACACCAAACCATCTTCAAATGGTATTGGACACATTTCCAATTCTTCCGTATTGAGACCTTTAATGTTGGTAGCCTTTACTTTTCCAAAATAACTTTGATCTACAAATGTTCTTGGAGCATTGCTATCGTCTGATTTAACTGAAGATTTTTGGGCGGGGAGTTGAATAAGAATTCCAAAAATAAACATACTGGTGAGGTACATATACTTTTTCATGGGCGATTCATTTTTTAGCTGAATTTATCCTTTTGAACGTATTTGGGATGGTACAATATCAAAACACCTCCCATTACTTTTTTTCTATTGTGAAGTAGTCCTTTGTATTTCAGAGCTTCCACACCATAGGAAAAGGCAAAAGTTATTCCATAGCGATATTATATAATGCGTTAGCACTATTAGGGATTAAGCGCTAAATTCAAGTAAAGTCAATTCACCATTTCTAATTTTTTAGTTCCCAAAGCTTTACAAATGAGATAATCCAAGATATTAGGGGTTTCAATTGTCTACTGAACATTAAAAAAAAGTAATATGAAAGTATAAA
>CAYQRA010000082.1:0-9124 GCA_964419315.1 uncultured Saprospiraceae bacterium
CTTTAGGCCCGCGTATTACCGGCTGGTAATAGCGAACAATCGGGTTTAGATTTTAATTATGGTGTATTTTTTAGAAGGAAAAAGAGATGGGATATCAATAGATTTCGAAAGGTAGCCCCTTTCTTTTTTTATGCCAACCTCCCCTTGCGATAAATCCAAGCTTGAATCGCTCCCCTAGCCACCATGAATAAAATCATTGCTAACCAGAGCCCGTGGTTCCCCCATCCCGCAAAAACATAATAGCCTAGCATAAAAAAAGCCAAACTCAAAAGCATGCTATTCCGCATGGCGACAGAAGCCGTTAGGCCAATAAAGATTCCATCCCATAAATAACACGGAGTAGCTAAGAGCGGGAATAGAACCATCCAAATCAAAAATGGTTTACTCGCTTCAATCAAGTCCGGTTGATTGGTAAATACCTTCAATAAAGGCACTCCCGCAAAAACATAGGTCAAACTAAAAAGCACCCCCATTCCCATGCCCCAGAAAAAAGTCAAGCGAATCGATTTATTGAGTGCTTCTTTTTGTTGAGCCCCCCAGTATTTCCCAACCAAACTCTCCGAAGCATAAGCAAAACCATCAATGGCATAAGACATCCAATTGACGAATTGCAGTAGAATAACATTAACCGCTAATACCGTACTTCCCGCTTCCAAAGATTGATTATAAAAAAATCCGAAAACAAAAGTCAAACAGACAGTACGGATAAAAATATCTCGATTGATGGCAAGAAAAGCCTTGGCGGCCTTCCATTCCAATAGAAGTGCTCCTTGCAAACTAGAAAGATAAGAGCGGTAACGATAACTAAATAGAAAAAACGCAGCAATAATTCCAACATACTGGGCAATGACCGTTCCCCAAGCTACCCCGTCTACCCCCATTCCATATTGATAAACCAAGATAAAATTGGCCGCAATATTAGTCACATTGATGATTAAAGTCAACAACAGTGGATAAATGGCATTTTGCATCCCAAAAAACCAGCCCATAAAAGCAAACAAACCCAAAGTAGCTGGCGCAGCCCAGATCCTAATCCGAAAGTATTCTTGCATCAAAGGAGAAGAATCTTCCCCTACTCCCATGAGTTGAAAGCTGATTTTTTCAATTGGATATTGCAATAATAAGATGAGCGCCGCCAAAACAAAGGCCACTAGCAAAGCCCTACCCAAAGTCAAAATCACTTCATCGGGAGCTTTTCTACCAAAAGCTTGAGCGGTCATTCCCGTAGTTCCCATGCGCAAAAAGCCAAAATTCCAATACACCAAATTAAAAATCATTGCCCCCAAGCCCACTGCCCCCAAATGCGCCTCCGACATTCTTCCCATCAAAGCGATATCTACCGAACTCAGTAAAGGAATCGAAATATTACTCAGGATATTGGGAATAGCGAGGCGAAGTATTTCCTTGTTCATACCTAAAAAGCGTCTAAAATTTATGGATAAAAACAGTGCTTACTTGCGAAAAACAGCGCTAATAAGGCCGCTAAACCTCGATTTCATAGGCGAATAAATAGAATTTAATCAAATCATTGTTCCCCTACTACTTTTCTACTATTTTTGCAGGCACGCAAGATAGATAATTTATAGTATAGGCATTCGTTTAGAAAATAATTAGTTATGCGAATAGGGAGTTGAATTGTAAAAAACGGGGTCGAAACTACCCTGTAAACTTCTTACGTTTGTTTCTACAAACAGAGTCAGCCCTCTGGGCTTGATCGTTAAAAGTCCATTAGGACTGTCCCTGTTTGTAGAATTATACGAAACAGAAGTTCAAGGTAAAAAAAGAGTTCTCTGTTATTAAAAATAATAGTTTAACTCCGCCCAATTATTTAATTTAATCGTACTATTTCGCCCCTCATTCCCATTGGTAATACACTTTTCAATCGGGAATTTAAGGGAGTAAATAGTACTCAGCAGCCATTATGAAAGTTGGAATATTATTTGGTGGCCCTTCCCGGGAAAGAGAAATCGCCTTCGCAGGTGGACGAACCGTTTATGACAATCTCGATAAGTCCCTTTTCGAAGCAGTCCCTATTTTTATTGACAGTGCTCGTAATTTTATTTTACTCGATTGGCAGTACATTTATAAAGGCACCATCCGCGATTTTTATCCGCCAGTAAGCAGCCTTCCTCCCTCGGCCAATGAATTTCAAATTTACATTGAAAGTCTTGGGCAACTATCGGAAGCCCAAATCAGTAGCATTGCCGAACAAGTTGGACGAAAAATTTCGCCAGAAGAATTACCTGCCTTGATTGATGTCGCTTTTTTGGCACTCCACGGCAATTATGGGGAAGATGGTCAAATCCAAGGGCAATTGGAAAGCTTACAGATTCCCTATACAGGAAGTGGCATCCGCGCTTGTGCCATTGGAATGGATAAGGCTTATCAAAAAAAGATGATGGAAGCAGGTGGTTTTCCTTGCCCAAAAGTCATCGTGCTGGATCGAGAAAAATGGATCAATGGAGATGCGAAAGCGCTCTATCAAAAAGCACAAGAAGACATTCAATTTCCAATGGTGATTCGCCCGGCGAATCAGGGTTCTTCTATTGGGGTCAATATCATTGATAAAGCCATTGGACTAGAAGGATTTATTCGTTGTATCGACCAAGCCTTTTTTCGCTTAGAGCTTTCTTCAGAAACATGGAAGAACAAAAGCCAAGCAGAAAAAGTGACTTATATTCGCGACTTGACGGACATCAGAGATGGTCTTGGTTTTCCTTTAGATATTGATGGAAAAACCATTTATCATCCAGAAGCATTGCTTCAATTTTTAGATCAGTATTTTAGTAAAAACTCCGGTAGCCTTACCCTCGAAAGTCACCTGAGTGAGCAACGCGTTATTCTAGAAAGTTTTATCTATGGAAAAGAATTTTCTTGCATCGTCATGCGCAAAGAAAATGGCAGTCTAGTGGCTTTGCCTCCGACCGAAATTGTCAAGGGAACAGAGATTTTTGACTACCGTTCTAAATACCTGCCAGGACTTTCTCGCAAAGTTACCCCGATAGATTTACCCAACGAAAAAATCAATGCGATTCGCCAAGAATGCGAAAGGCTTTTTGATTTTCTGGAGTTCAATACCTATGCTCGGATTGACGGTTTTATTACCGAAGAGGGAAGCATTTTCCTCAATGACCCCAATACTACTTCCGGGATGCTCCCTTCCTCTTTTTTCTTTCATCAAGCTGCCGAAATCGGACTCAATCCTTCGCAGTTTCTGACTTATATTATTCGCATTTCGCTACAAGAAAGAATTCATACCTATACGGAGAAAAATGATTGGTCCAAACAATTGGCCGTTTTGGATCAAGCCATTGTGGAATTGCGCAATGAAAAAAGTAGCAAGAAAAAAGTGGCGGTCATCATGGGCGGCTTTTCTTTCGAAAGGCACATCTCGGTAGAAAGTGGTCGCAATATTTTTGAAAAACTGGCTAGTTCTGAAAAATACGAACCCATTCCTATTTTCCTAAGTGGGAATATCGAAGAACATCAGCTCCATCAGATTCCCATCAATTTGATGCTTAAAGACAATGCCGATGACATCCGAGATAAAATCTTGTATTTTAAAAAACACTCCCTAGTTGAAGCCATCAAAACAGAATGCCAAGATATTACCCAAAAATACGCTTCCGAAAATGTGGTCTTTGCACCGAAAGCCATTTCCTATCCTGAATTGGCAGCAATGGCGGATGCGGTATTTATCGCCCTACACGGACGACCGGGAGAAGATGGCACGGTGCAGCAAAAACTAGAACTTTTTAATCTCCCTTATAATGGTTCCAATTTTGCCTCTTCCAATGTCACGATCAACAAATACGAAACCTTACAGACTCTCAAAAAACACGGCTTCCCGGTAACTCAACAAGCATTGAGTCAACGAAAAGATTTTCTGGCTGATCCAGAAAAAACAATTGCGGCCATTGAAAGCGATTTCCCCTATCCCTTTATTGCCAAGCCAGTAGATGATGGTTGTAGTTCTGCCGTAAAAGTCATCAAAAACCAAGAGCAGTTAAGTGCTTTTCTACAAGCTTTGTATCGCAGTGAGATTGACATTCCAGCCCCTCTTCGTCAGGTTTTAGATCTCAAACCTAAAGAAGAATTTCCGATCAAGCAAGAGGTCTTGATTGAAACCTTAATTGGGGCGGAAGGAGCCCATCATTTCTTAGAAGTCACGGGCGGTTTACTCACTCGTTTTGATGAAAAAGGAGACTTGGTATACGAAGTATTTGAACCCTCAGAAGCACTCGCTGGAGGAGAGATTTTGAGTTTAGAAGAGAAGTTTTTGGCTGGGGAAGGCCAAAATATAACCCCTGCCCGCTTTGCCAATAATACGACTGATTATACGTATATTGCGCGCCAAGTAAAAGCAGATTTGGAGCGTGCCGCCAAGATATTAAACGTCCGTGGATACGCTAGAATCGATGCTTTTGTACGGATTGATAAAGATCGCAATGCCGAAACCATCATCATAGAAGTCAATTCCCTTCCGGGAATGACTCCGGCAACTTGCATCTTTCACCAATCAGCGATCAATGGATACAAACCTTATGAGTTTATTGATCAGATCCTAGACTTTGGGGAAAGACGAGCGGAAGCTAATCTTGTCTAAACAAATTCAATATTATGAGCGAAATACTAAAAAAAATCGGGACCAAAAGTAAAAATGCGGCGAAAGAAGTTTTTTACTTTCTGACGAGTGGTGTTTTTCTAAAAAATTTTTTGGGGGTTCTGACCTTTACGGGGCTGGTACTCTTGCTGACTAGCACTTGGATGCACTGCTATACCAATCATGGCGAGTCTTTGCAGGTACATGATTATGTAGGAATGCAATTAGAAGATGTCATCAAAAAAGCGGAAGATCGCAGCTTTGAAATATTCATCACAGATTCTATTTTTTTGGTGGGCAAACCTCCACATACGATCTTGGAACAAAGTCCTGTTGCGCTCTCACGCGTAAAGAAAAATCGAAAGATCTATTTGACCGTCACCAAATCAACACCAGACGAAGTATTGCTCCCCGCACTTGATGGAGGGAACGACGATTATAACCAGTATTCTAAAAAAATGAAAAGGCTCAGTATGAGTAGCAAGATTGTGGGTCGAAGATTCAGCAATAAGCTAGAAGAAAATACCATCTTAGAAGTCATCCATGCTGGCGATACCATTACTTCAGAATTGTCGACGGGTTATAAAATTCCGATGGGGAGTTTGGTGGAATTTATTGTCACGAGTAAAGGAGGAGGTCGCGTGGAAATTCCGAACCTCGTTTGTAAAAAATACGATGCCGCAAAATTTCTGGTCGGTAATTATAATCTCAATATCGGTTCTATCGTAAAAGATGCCACAGTAAGCAATCAATACAGCGCTTATGTTTGGAAACAGATTCCTCGCTATTCGCCTTCTGGAAGTATTCGCATTGGCGAACAAATAGATATTTACCTCACCCAATACAAACCTGATAATTGCACGGGCAATGCCCCACCGCCACGTACCGACCGCGTAGAAGAACAAAAAACGGAGGCCGTAGAAACAGGGGCAGATGGAGGAGAACCAGAAGCGGAAAACAAAACCTTAGAAGAACTCATGAACGAGTTATCTCAGGACCCCGTCAATATCGAAGCACCTCCTGCGCAGCCTGGTGGAAATTCGGAAGAAGAGAACGAAGACTTTTAGACAATAGACTGAGAAATAGCTTCTTTCCGAAGATTTTCATTTTTTCCTCTTGATCTGGCGTACAGGCAACGAAGTATGCCCAATATCAAAGCAACATAAGGCGTAATTTTACGTTTTTCCAACTGATAGGAGTAAATAGCGACTAGCTCTGAACATCCATTTACTCAAAAATTGATTTGCCTCAGCTGCCCGTGTACTTCCACCCAAGCTGAATTCACACAAAAGACATCCTATGCGTTTTTTTTACCTTTCGATTCTTTGTTTATTTAGCTATGCTAGCTTATTTGCACAGATCGAATTAGCTCCTCTTGGTTCCAATCCTGTTTTACAAGCTCATCAGGCTAAAAATGGAAAAACCATTCCTTCCGAAACGATCCAGTCAAAAATTACCAATACGGATTGTGCCGTCTTAGACAGTACTTTTTTTGGTGCAGGAACCACCCTTTTTGTTGTTTCTGGGGAAAATCAATTGATTTGTGTTGATGATTTTTTCTTTGACAATTTGGATACCGTGATTTGTAAAAATTGCGATGACTTACAATTTGGAAGTGTTATTACCGGTCCAGATGAATTCTGTTTTACTTATACGGCGAATACTGGATTGACTTTGGAAATAGGAGATGAGATCATTTTGGAGGTTTGTGATGAGTATGGTTGTGAAGATTTGGTTTTTACCATCGTGGTGAGAAGAGCAAATCAAAGTATTACGGAACCGATGACTAACATTTTCGTGGAAAGTAAAGACACCATTTGTTTAGACAATATCACCCTCCCCGGACAGGAAAGAACTTTTTCTCTTTTGGGTTGTCACGAAGAAGCCTATGGTTTTGTTCGTTTGGTAGATAATTGCTTTAGGTTTAATGCTTATCGGTTTCAGGAAATGGATGAAGTTTGTGTAGAAGTTTGTGATGAATATTGCGTTTGTGATACTTATACTTTTCCCATTAATATCATTGGCCCGACGCTCAACCTTCCTTTCTTCGATGACTTTTCCAATGCTGGCCCTTATCCCGATGCGGATTTATGGTTGGAAGATAAAGTCTATGTCAATAGTCATTTGGCTTACCAACCGCCTTCTGTTGGTACGGCAACTTTTGATGGACTTGATGCAGGAGGACTTCCTTATGGCGATGGTTTTGGTGCAGCGGATGTATTGACTTCTGGATATATTGACCTTTCTAATTTAATTTCAAGCGATGTTAACCTCAGCTATTATATTCAACCCAAAGGGGTTTCAAATTTCTTTCCAGCACTCTCCGATTCTTTGACCTTAGAATTCAGGGACGATGTTGGCGATTGGATTCTGATAAAAACCCTTGATGGTTTGCCGGGCAGTACTCCTCCTTTGGAACCTATCCTCTTTGATGATTTTCAAGTTCATAAAGTCATTGATTCCAGTTTTTTCCATGATCGTTTTCAGTTTCGTTTTACTAGCTATAATGAACGAAAGGGTTTGGAGTCTTTATGGCATTTAGACTATGTAAGTTTGATTGCTAATGGAGCAGTCGATGGTACTTTTACAGATATTACCTTTACAGAAATTCCTAGTTCTATCTTAAAGACCTATCGACATATGCCTTGGCATCAATTTAAAGCGGATACTACGAAGGAATTATCAAGTGTAGTAGACATCTCCTTATACAATCATGGAGAAATCGTTTCGGCAGCAGAACCGGCCTCTCTTTTGGTATTAGAGACCAGCACGAATAAAGAGATAATTAGTGATCCAACGTTGTTGATTAACGATGCTAATACGCTGCAAAGAAATATTTCTCCGCAAATGCTGACGGAATATTCTAATTCAATGAAATTTTCTCCAATTGCTACAGCATTTGATGATGATCAAAAAGATTTGACTTTTGAATTGAGCTATGCCATGATTGGGGGCTCAGATCAGAAAACAAATGATTTCCCTGCGGTTGGTCGCAATGATACCGTTCGTACCGAAACCCACTTCTCCAACTACTTCGCCTACGACGACGGCAGCGCGGAAGGACTCATCACGGGTAATCAAAATAATATACAAATTGCGACGGAGTTTCATGCCAATGTTGAGGATGAGCTCGTAGCCGTACAATTTAATTTCCCTTATACCGAAAATAGCATCAGTGCAGATTTCGTCATCAAAGTTTGGTTGGATAGTTTAGGCAAAAGTGATTCGCCGATTTATACTTCTCCAACACTATCCCCCATTTTCGCCAATGACTTTTTTGATACCTTAAATGCCTTTACCACTTATAAACTCTTCTCTGAAACTTTAGAAGAAGTAAAGGTTCCCATCCCTGCGGGGAAATTCTTTGTGGGGATCCAACAAGTCTCTACTTCAGGTAGAATCGGTGTTGGCTTCGATCAAAATTCACAGGATATGACCCACCAGTTTTTTAGAGCACCGGGATCTACGCAAGAATGGAAAAAGATCATTATCCCTGGGGCGATGATGATTCGTCCGGTAGTCGGTGGCGAGTCGCCGAGTACGACCGCTACGGAAGATTTGGCGAAAGCCAATCCTTCCTTACAAGTAAAAGTATTTCCCAACCCAAGTCAAGGCCTTCTTCACCTTCCGGTCAATCAGGAAAACACCAGTGATCTAGAAATGATGATTGTCAATAGTATGGGACAGGTGATGTTGCTACAAAACTGGCAAGCACAGTTAGACTTGGCGGCTTGGACTGACGGTTTGTATTTTTTACAAATCAGGGATAAAAAAACAGGCGCGGAGGTTAAGGAGAAATTCTTAATTTTGCGTTGACAACCTTTTTAAACTCTTTAGTGTTTAGCATTTTAGAGAAATCAAGACATTCATCAAACAAACTTAGAAAATGGATATTACCGTTCAAGAATTAAAACAGAAATTAGATAGTGGTGAAAAATTTGTATTCATCGACGTTAGAGAAACTTATGAATACGATGAGTTCAACCTTGGCGCAAAATTAATTCCGGTTGGACAAATCACAGAAGCGCTCGCTGATTTGGAAGCGCATAAAGAAGAAGAGATCGTGGTACACTGCCGTTCTGGTGCTCGTAGTGGCATGGCACAGCAGGTGATGCAACAAGCTGGATTTAAGAATGTCCGCAATTTAACGGGCGGCGTTTTGGCTTGGCAAGCCGCGTTTTAGGCGCGCTCTTCTAAAGCCTTTAAGAGACGGCAAGTAATACCAATGGAGCTTGGATTTTTATTTTCTTTTGGAAAATTTAGCATCTGGGAGCTAGGGAATTACTTGCCGTTTTTTTTTGTTTTTTTCCATTCAATATTCCTTAATGGATATTAGTTCGTTCCTCATGAACCTCCTTTGTCGGTTTGAGTATTGGATATTTTAAAACCATTTTCAAGAAATAACCAATACTCAATTTTCAATAGCCAATAAACATTGGGACGAAATATCGAAAAACTAAATGCTCAATCCTCTTTTTCTTCCTTCAGTTCTATAAAAGCTTTGATCTTGTCATTGGAAAT
>CAYQRA010000082.1:9224-13837 GCA_964419315.1 uncultured Saprospiraceae bacterium
TTTTCAATAGCCAATAAACATTGGGACGAAATATCGAAAAACTAAATGCTTAATCTTCTTTTTCTTCCATCAGTTTTATAAAAGCTTGAATCTTATCATTGGGAACCATCACCGCCAAATTATAGTGTTTAATTTTCCATCCATCTTCCGTAAGTGCCAATACGCCGGAGCCCCGACAAGGGCCCATCCAAGTCGCCAAATCTTCTTCAAACCAAGCAGTTGTTTTATCTGGGGTAAAATAGAGCACCCGATTGGAAGGAGTAAAATCCCAGGCGGAATCTTTGGCAAAATATTTTGCAGACCATTCTTGGAGTTCGTCGCGGAGCCAGCGTTCGCCTGCTTCGGTGCCTAGGTAGATGGCATCTTGGGTCATGCTGCCGAAGAAAATAGTTTCATCTGCTTTGGTGGCTGCCAAATGCCATTGATCCATCAGCGTATGGATGAGGCGATTGGGATCTTCCTTACAATCTTTTCGCTTCCGGGTGTCCGTAATTTGGGTGATTTTCCACCCAGCATCACTGTGAAATAAGTGAAAAGCATTGACCCCACAATGGCTTAATTTTTCGCCAACATAAAAGGTATAATCTGTCCAAACGGTAGCCAAACGGCCCTCTATTTCTGTGCGATAGCTAAAGATATGCTCATCATAAACCTCCGGGTGAGGAGTGCCTATAGAAGCAATAAAACCTGCGACTTCTCCACCTTGCAATACCGCTTTCCCTTCCTTATTGGTATAGGCACTTTGCAGGCGCGCAGAA
Source organism: uncultured Saprospiraceae bacterium (assembly GCA_964419315.1). GTDB lineage: Bacteria > Bacteroidota > Bacteroidia > Chitinophagales > Saprospiraceae > CALLVY01. The sequence goes on from CAYQRA010000082.1 coordinate 9,983, forward strand.
GGATCAAACAAAGGGCGCATTGCGCTGCTATCCCCAGCACGCATGGCATTAAAGAGGTCTTTGACCACTTGTTCTACCGCTGCTTGTTCCGAAGAGGACTGAGCCATCGATAAAAAAGGAAGACATAAGAAACAGAGTAAAAGTTGATTTTTCATTTTTTTACTAAAGTAACAATTCCTGAGATAGTCAAATTCAAATATAGATAAAAGCAGTTTTCTAGGTACCGAAGGTAGGGATTTAGAGCAATGTCGAGCTTGAGATGGCTAATTTCCAGTAAACATCTTATCATTTTTTGAATATGAAAACAATTCGCTATCTTTGTATGCTACGTTATAAAACCTTATTGAAAATTTTCAATTTCTTATAATTTTTTCGAATCCAAGTAGATTCACTTTTCCCAAGCTCCGTAAATTTTTTAAAGCAATTTCATAGAATGGCAGTTTTTCTTAATCTCATTTCTTATGAAACGTCCATGTGATCGTAAATAGAATAGACCATGAAACGATCCTAATATTTATTAATCACAACTAACACACAAGTGTAGGATTAAAAAATATTAGGAATAGAGCGAAGCGCTTACCTATGTGCAGAGATTTTTCTGCATATTTCTAATTGCGGAAAAATTTTAAACAGATGAAACAAATAAATTTATTTCCTTTTCTCTTGGCGCTGTTTTTTTCTCTTTCGACGGGGAATATTTCGGCCCAGTATCTAGAAGCAGGTGTGGCTATTGGTGGGTCCAATTATTTGGGTGACCTGACTCCCTCTCGCCTTTGGACTAGTGCGGGCGATGTCAATCTTTCCGGTGGCGTCCTCCTTCGGGTTAATGCATCCGATTGGATTACCTTGCGTGCTACGTATCAATATGGAACAATTAAAGCGAGTGATGCCAACGCGAGAAACGCTGTGAGTCGGAAGAAAAGAAATCTAAGTTTTCGCTCTACCCTACAGGAAGTCAGTTTGGGGGCAGAAATTAATATTTTTGGTTATCGACCTTATAAAAAAGGAGGTGGCTTTGCCCCCTATATTTTTGGAGGGCTTGCCTTTTTTAATTTTAATCCGCAGGCGGAATGGAATGGCCAATGGTATGACTTACAAACCTTAGGTACCGAAGGCCAAGGCCTTCCAGGAAATCCTGAAAAATATAAACGCTCCCAGTTTTCGATTCCACTTGGTTTGGGTTTTAAATGGGCCTTGAGTAGAAATGTCAATTGGGGAATAGATGTCGGAATCAGAAAGACCTTTACAGATTATCTGGATGATGTAAGTACGGTATATCCTGATTTGGAAGCGATCGCCACAGCCAATGGAGAAGTTGCTAAAGCACTTTCTTGGCGCACCCAAGAATTGCAACCAGAGGCTATACCTCCTAAGATCGGTGCAAGACGTGGTGATCCAAATGATTTGGATTGGTACCTTTTTTCGCAAGTTTTTATTAGCTATAATTTCATTCGCAATGTAAAAGGAAGTCGTCGTTCCAAAAAATTGAAATGTCCAACTTTTTAGTACTTCCTAAAATCATCCATCCACTTTTACATTGACCTTGACTTTAGTGTTTTCGGAAGAATGATTTAGTTCTTCCAAAACCGTATACATCTTATCCGCCAACACCTTTCGGTCAAAATCAATGGCCAACTCGGCACAGCCTTTTTGCAAAGCTTGGTATTGGGCTTTGTCAGCATAGAGTATTTCCAATTGCTTTAAAAACGCTGCTTTGTTTTCTGGTTCAAAACAGAGTCCAGCAGTATATTTTTCAATCACTGCTTTGGCTTCGCCTTCCACTCCTAAAAGTATGGGTTTTTGCATCGCCGCATTTTCAAAAATCTTGGAAGGCAATACTTTCTTAAAGGTGTTGCTTTTTCGCAAAGGAATCAACGCAACATCAATGATGTTGATAAACTCCGGAACAAGGTCTTTGGGGATGGCATCTAACATAGTGACATTTTGGAGTTCCAAATTTTTTACTTTTTTCAACAATCTATTTTTCATTGCTCCTTCTCCAATAAAGAGAAAATGAATCTCTTTATTTTTCACTTCCTGGACTCCATCTAAAATAAAACTCAAGTTGTGAGCCATACCATGTGTCCCAATATATCCAATGATAAACTTTCCTTGAAGTCCCAACTTTTCTATCAGTGAATTGTCCTTTTCTCTTTTCTTAAATTTGTATAAATGAACGCCATTTTTTACAATGTGAATTTTCTTAGCCTCAATCCCACAAGAAGTCATTCTTTCCTTAAATCCATCTGTAACCACCACAATCCGATTGGCCTTCCGATATAAAAACAAAACGACCCGATCCAATATTTTTAGGACAATACTTTCCCTCATCGCTTGTACCGCCTTGATAGATTCCGGCCAAAGATCACGCACTTCCATCACCCAAGGAGTCCGTTTAAAAACAGAAGCCATATACCCTGCCAAAGCGGTAAAAAGTTGCGGGGAAGTGGCCACAATGACATCGGTCTTAACCGAAAGACTCGCTAAAAAAGCAGTAATACAAAAGCTCATATAATCTACAATTCGTAGTAAGAGTCCTCGATTCGGAGTAATGTAAGACCATACGCGAATCACGCGAATGCCATCCATCATTTCCTCTTGTTTCCATTTATTTTTGTAGCCCGGAAAAAGTTCTCCTTTCGGAAAATTGGGCGCACAAGTAATTACGGTCACCTCTGCTCCTTTTTTGACCCACTCCACGCAGTGCTCATAAGTCCGCGTGGCAGGTGCATTGCTCTCTGGCGGAAAATTATCAGTTAAAAATAAAATCTTCATAGTAGTTCAAATTTGGTCTCTAAGTAATCTTTAAAAACGATTACTATTTTTTGGGCTTTTCGGTCTTGGTTAAATCCATCGCCGAATAAATAATCTTTTTTCTTTATCTCTAAAAAAGTACTAAAAACAATTTGTCCAAAATCACCACGAACCACGTTTCCCTCTAAAGCAATCTTTTGATCTGGATGAAAATGAAAAAATGCAGTCGCTTCTTTATTTCCGGTAACTTTGTCTTTGATCCATAAGACCTCCTCGCGGCCATCAAAAATACGCTGATGGGTACTTTTAATTTTTTGGTAGCCATCGTGGCTGGCACTTATTCGCTGAGGAGATTCTTCCAAGTTTTTTACTTGCGCTCTGCGCGCAACTCTAAAGCCTCCCCATACTTCCGACTGTTCTACGCCTGCAATACTTACGGTATTATGTGCCGCGGTGGATCTTTCCAAAGTGCGTCTTTTATTTTTTTCATAAGTCGTAATTCCGGTATCCACCAAAAGCGCTTGGTCGCGATGGTACAATACAAAACCCAAGGTATCACTGTGCGCATGTCCGGGAATATAATTAGGCCCCACCGCTCCAACATCCACGATCATTTCATAGCGCTCGCCTATCAATTTTCGATAACCACTTTCTTTAAGCGGAATCTTTTTTGAAGATAGCTGAAGTCGTTTTGCATAAGCCAATAGATCTTTCGCTTCTGCGGCGATCGCGGGCGCACTATCATTGAACATAGCCATGTCGCCATTTGCAAAAGTCATTTGCTCCATCCAACCCAACATCCCTTCTGCTTTTGCTTTCAGCAAATACAGCAAATCATCCGTACTTGCGATCACATTATTTTGCAATAAATTGATACTATCCAAAATCCGATGCAGCATAATCTGGTGATACATGGGACTCAATTCAAAATGCCCACCGTCCGCCAATACTTGTTCTTGCAATTGTTCCAAGAGAATATTTTTGGCTTGCGCCAATATTTTTTGATCCCTCGTATAGGCTCCAGCAAAGAGTAGCGCAAAAGCATTTTCCAAAAGGTGATTCCCCAAAAGGTGATACTCTGGAGTAGCGCTTAATAATTGC
>CAYQRA010000083.1:0-13773 GCA_964419315.1 uncultured Saprospiraceae bacterium
CAGGTTTTCATCCTGGTAAGAGGGGTTCGATTCCCCTACGGGCTGCTAAAGCATTCTTTAAATCCCTGTAAGTCAATGACTTATGGGGATTTTTGTTTTTGTACTTAAACATTACTTAAACATTCTCTCTTTTTCCTCCTGTTTCTTTGCTTTCATTGCTGCTGAATTTGGGATTACTCTTCTTTTCGTTTTATTTCCTTTTGATGTTTGGGTGGAGTTTGAAAATTGAGGAGGGATTTACTTAAGATGGACTTCTTCTATTTAGGGGCATACCTTTTCTATTTCAAATAATCACACTCGACTTAGCTTTAGCTAAACTGGTTTTTCTTAAAACAACAATTAAGCATGTTTGAGATTGGAATAACATTTCTGTAGAAGAAAAAAGGGAGTTTAATCCAAAAGGCTCTAATCCTCCATTCTAAATATCTAGACCAATTGATTCACTTAGAGCACAAGTAGAACGCCTAGTTTGTCGATCATTTAAAGCTCATAGGAAAGGTCTAGGTCTAAATTTTTATACAAATAAAAGGGGGAAACGCTTATTAGCGGTCTAAGAAGGACTTGCCCTTGGATATTTAGTTTGAGGTGTTGATTAATTCAGTTGCTATTTGGAATCTATTGTATATGTGATTTGTATCACATAAAAAGTCTTGTATTTACAAGAACTTTGCACTATTGATTTAGGAGAGTTCAAAAATAATTTCCAAGAATATGGATTTCAAAAGTTACCTGCCCGTTTTATAGTGGATTTCCTTCTTTGGGAATTCCGAATTTTGACCTCACTAAAAGGCGAGATTTAATCCCAATCCCAATCCCAATCCCAATCGCTATTGCCTTGGTGAGTTTTATGGATTGTATCGCTGTGGCGAAAGCCATTCAGAGTAAACATAGAAATTATAAAGTTATTCCCAATCAGGAATTGATCGCTTTGGGAATGGCGAATATTGCAGGTTCCTTTTTTCAATCTTATCCAACGATGGGTGGTTTTTCTCGGACGGCAGTCAATGACCAATCTGGAGTAAAAACGGGAATGGCTTCCATCATTAGTGCGGGACTCATTATTTTGACCTTACTTTTTCTTAATCTTATTAATTATTTCCTTAACCTGACGACATTGAGCCAAAGCTACGGTGAAAAAAATTAGCTAAGAGCGAGTGATTCCGCAGAATGACTGAACGCTCCAGCAGGGTGATGTATGACAATACATCAAGTGAAGGAACCGCAAAAGCGGAAGCGGAAGGGAGGCATGGTAATACATTAAACGAACGAACCACTAAGTGGACGGGAGAGCCTTGGAAATCAATGACTTGCAAGAAAATCATCTATCTATTTCTTAAACAACTTCCATTATAAGCTTCTCGATCCTTTGGATCAATTGTTCAGCATCAGTATTGTTGTCAGAGACTTATTATTTGACCGTTACTTAGCCCTGCATTTGATACACCATCACCATGTCAGATATTGATATTGAGTTAATCTTATATTCTAATAATAAATATTATTAGAATGACTTGCTTCATATCCTATCTGTATTTATCTTTGATAGATTAACATGCTACAATTAGAAGATTAAGGTCATTGCTAAAAATTCTATTTGACTTTCGGTTTCTTCTAAATATAAAGTGAATTGCTTTAGAAAACTACAAAATTCATTTCCATATTTTACGCTTTTTAGGAAAATTCATTTTTGAATTTTAATTTTATGCGTAGTTGTAAGTAAGTATTTATTTTGTTAATAAGACATTTTTAAATGTTTATTTGTTTGTCTGTACTTTTGATTAAGTCACAGATAAATTTTTTAATGGTCGTATACGAAAGTATGTGACTTAGATGGCGGAGCTATGTCAACACAAAAGCATATTAAGTTCCCAATCAAATAAATGTAAACTTCTTTTCTTTCTCTTCTCTTTAAATTCTGCATCTACAAGATCATTCAATGTTGAATCAAAATACTCTATTGAGAATTTTGTCCTGATCGAAATAAATCCTGAATCTATTTTGGACCCATTCTTCTTTCTGATACTGAGCACGAAAAGTAGCCTGCCCCTTCCTTGCTAAGGGGAGCTATGCCTTAGCGCAGTAAACCCGTCTGGCCTATCTGGCAACTAGACAGGCTCTCACAGGACAGTCATTTTTGGAACGATGTAGAAAAGCAAAAAGGACGAGTTAGGATGCGTAAATTCATACAGCCTCTAAGCCCACTATAAAAAAAGATACTTTGAAAAGTACTAGTCTCATTGAAATCTTAAAACACCGCAGTACCCTTAAAACGGTAGGTATTACCTTTATTGAAAGTAGTGAACATGCTGACTTTCTTTCTTATAGTGAATTGTATGATCTATCAGTTAAAGCATTAGCTACACTTCAACATAAGGGCCTCAAACCAGGCAATGAATTGGTTTTTCAGGTAGAAGACAACAAGATTTTTATTATTACTTTTTGGGCTTGCCTGCTGGGAGGGATTATCCCCGTACCGCTATCTGTTGGCCGCAATAAGGATCATAGAAAGAAATTATTTAATGTTTGGGAAGTACTGAATAATCCTTATCTCATCACTACAGAAAAACTTGCTGGAAACCTCAAAAAATTCTCTATTGAGAGTCCTTGGGAAAATTCTTGGAGGAAAATAGAAGCACACTTAGTAGAGCAAAAGGATTTACTACAGACTACCAATGAAGCGATTCTACACCCTGTAAAGGAAAATGATATAGCATTTATACAATTCTCCTCTGGGTCCACCGGAAGTCCAAAGGGAGTGGTATTGACGCATAAAAATCTGATTACGAACATCAAAGCTATTGCCGCAGCCGCAGCATATAGCCCCGAAGATTCTACTTTAAGTTGGATGCCTCTAACGCATGACATGGGAATGATTGGTTTTCACCTCAATCCCCTGTTTAGTCAGATGAATCAATACTTAATACCTACTTCTTTGTTTGTTCGGCGTCCTGCGCTGTGGTTGGATAAAGCAACCGAATATAAAATAAATATTTTATGCTCTCCCAATTTTGGGTATAAATATATCATAAAGCATTGCCCACCTTCTGGGACTTACGGTTGGGACTTATCTCACGTAAGATTACTTTATAATGGGGCAGAACCTATTTCCGAAAAATTATGTGATTCTTTTTTAGATCGCATGGCTAATTATGGTCTGAGAAAAACGGCAATGTGTCCGGTTTATGGCTTGGCAGAGGCTACCCTAGCAGTGTCTATTTCTTCTTTAGATGCCGAAGTCCTCTCTTATCAGGTAGATCGGAATAGAGTAAATTTAGGAGATAAAGTGAGTGCTTCAGATCGTCTGGAAAATTCCATTTCCTTTGTAAATGTCGGTAAAGCAATCAATGATTGTTTGATAAGAATTACGGATAATGACCATCTGCCGGTCGCTGATGAGGTTATCGGACATCTGCAAATCAAAGGAGATAATGTTACCGCTGGCTACTATAATAATAGAGTGGAAACTCAAAAAATTATCACTCCAGATCAGTGGCTTGATACAGGTGATTTGGCCTTTATAAAAGAAGGAAATGTATATATTACTGGCCGTGCAAAAGATATTATATTTATCAATGGGCAAAATTACTACCCCCACGATATTGAAGAAATGGCGATTGTTGTGGATGGGGTTGAATTGAATAAAGTAGTGGTGGTCGGATATTTTAATCGAGAAAGCCAAAGGGATGAAAGCATTGCTTTTGTCTATTATAAAGCTAAGGTAGAAACCTTTGTTCCTGTGGCTCAAGCCTTGAAAGAAACGATCAATATACAAGCTGGATTTCAATTAGACCGAGTACTTCCCGTACGAGATATTCCTCGTACCACAAGTGGCAAATTACAGCGATTCAAATTGCTAAAGCGTTATCAAAATGGCGATTTTGAAGATGTTGAATCGACTTTGAATCATTTACTAGAGCAAGCTGGCCAAAACGATATCATGGAGATCGTGTTGCCAGTAAATGATCTCGAAAAAAGGCTATTGGATATTTGGAAGTCAGTGTTGCCTACTTTCTCTTTTGGAACTACCCATCGTTTTTTTGCATTGGGAGGAAATTCACTGAAAGCTGCTGAAATCGGAATGTTACTATGGCAAGAATTTCAAGTGGAATTGCCTTTTGAACTATTATACGAAAAGCAAACGATCCAAGAACTGGCTCTGGTAATTAAGGATCTTAAAGCGAAAAAATACCAAGCTTTCCCGATTGCCACTACCCGCAAGCATTATGAATTATCCTCTTCTCAAAAAGGACTCTATTATATTTGGGAATCGGATAAAACGTCTATTGCCTATAATACTCCGTCGGCCTTTAGCATCAAAGGGACTCTCAATGTGGCTAAATTGGAGGAGCAGATCAATAAAATAATTGCCCGTCATGATAGCTTGAGAATGTCTTTTTCTATGACTACAAGACCTCAATTTGCTATTGCCGATCAATTGGATTTTTCCCTGAATACGCTCGACTGTACTCGCCAAGGGCTAGATGAAAAACTTCAATCTCTAGTTCAACCATTTGATTTAACAACTTTAGCCTTATTCCGAATTGAATTAGTAAAAATAAGTGCTGATGAAAATATTCTCTTCCTCGATTTTCATCACATCATATCTGATGGCCTATCTGTTTATCATTTCCTTGATGAATTAATACAGTTGTATGCAGATGCTTCGCTTCCAGCGTTGCGGATTCAATACAAAGATTATGTTGACTGGGAAAAAGATCGTTTACAAACAGAAAAAATAAAGGAGTCAGAAGCTTTTTGGAAGAATCACTTGGCAGGAGAATTACCTATATTGGAACTGCCGCTAGACTTTCCACGCAGTGCTCTTTTTCAAAACGCTGGACAGAAAATTGAATTTAACCTTAAACCAGAAACGAGCCGTCGATTAAAAGCATTAGCCCAATCGCAAGTCTGCACGTTACATGTTTTATTATTGACTGCCTACCGCTTGCTGTTATCAAAATACACAGGGCAGGAAGATTCAATCATAGGTATACCAGTAGGAGGGCGCTCACATCCAGAGTTACAAAATATGCAGGGCATGTTTGTCAATAGTCTGGCGATTAGAAATACGATAGACGGTGAAGAATCTTTTGTCAGTCTATTGAAAAGAGAGCAGGAAAATATGACGCAGTCATTGCGGCATCAGCAATACCCTTTTGATTTACTGCTTAAGAAGTTGGGAAGGAAAAGAACGATGAGTAGAAACCCTGTGTTTGATACCATGTTTGTTTTCCAAAACATGGGCTTACCTAAAAGCAAGGAAGAAAGCTTTAATTTAAGTCGTCATTTTTTCGACCCCGGATTTTCCAAGTTTGATTTGACGCTAGAATTTTTTATCGACGATGGTATTCAATATAGCTTGGAATATGCTACCAGCCTTTTTAAAAAAGAGCGTATTGTAAGTATGGCCCAGCATTTTGAAAATTTATTAGAAGAAATTCTTAAGGAGCCTGCTCGGAAAATTTCCGAATTTTCTTTATTAGGTAAAGAAGAATATGATCGTTATATCCATCAAGTAAATAATACGGAAACGGCCTTTCCTAAAAGTAAAACGATTTATCAATTATTTGAAGAACAGGTGGAGAGAGCGCCTGAAAAAATTGCGATAGTATACGAAGGCCAACAAATCAGTTTTCTAGAACTTAAAAATAAATCGGAAGGCCTGGCGAAGCTCTTGATCGAAAAAGGGGTGAAACGAAATGATATTATAACCCTTTTGTTGCCCCGCTCACCAGAATTTATTATTGCAAGTCTTGCCGTTTTAAAAGCGGGAGGCACCTATCTTCCTTTGGATACCGATTTACCAAAAGAGCGAATCAAATTCATCCTTGAAGACAGTGGCTCTTCCTTGATGATTAGTTTATCTGAATACGAAAATCAGGGACCAAGTATTAATCTCGATCAAGTCGATCTCGAAACTCTTTCCCGAAACTCGTTAGAAACACAAAGTCCAGCAGCGCTGGCCTATATCATTTATACTTCCGGTACAACAGGACAACCCAAGGGAGTAATGATTAAACAGCAATCACTGGTTAATTATATTTGTTGGGCACTCGACCAATATGTGCAGGGTGAAAAGGTTGCTTTCCCTCTATTTACTTCCGTTTCTTTCGACCTGACTATTACTTCCATTTTTACACCATTAATCAGTGGTAATAAAATTATCATTTACCAAAATGGAGGAGAGCGAACAATCATTGAAAAGGTGGTATCTGATGATCGAGTAAATGTGATCAAACTAACGCCTTCTCATTTAAAAATACTGAAAAGAAGTGATTTATGGCAAGGTCAGATCCCTTCAAATATCAAACGATTTATTGTCGGTGGAGAATTACTAGAGAGCCACTTGGCTCAAGAGATTTATAAATTGTTTGATAAAAAGGTAGCATTGTATAATGAATATGGCCCGACAGAAGCTACCGTGGGTTGTATGATCCATAAATTTGATGAAAAAGAAAGCAGCCCCTCCGTTCCAATCGGAGTGCCTGCTGCCAATACCCAGATTTATGTATTGGATAAGTTTGGGAAGCCAGTTTCAGAAGGAATGAGCGGAGAGTTGTATGTCTCTGGTAATGGGCTAGCGGCTGGCTATTGGAATCGAGATAAGCTCACGGCACAAAGTTTTATTGCTCATCCATTTTTGAGAGGAGCGCGAATGTATAAAACGGGTGACCTAGTTCGTTGGTTGCCCGGTCAATTGCTAGAATACATTGAGCGGGTCGATGAGCAAGTTAAGCTCAATGGTTACCGTATAGAACTTTCTGAGATAGAACAGCAGTTGCTGCAACACGAATTGATTTTAGATGCATTGGTTCGGTTGGTGGAAAATTCGGAGGGACAAAAAATATTATACGCTTATTATCGATCAGAAAAAACCACTTCCCAAGAGGTAGGGGCAGTAGAATTACGGAATTTCTTGGCAGAAAGATTACCTCATTATATGATGCCTGTACATTTTGTTTCTTTAGAGGCTATTCCGCTCACGATCAATGGAAAAATAGATGAAAGTGCCTTGCCCAAAACGATTCCTATAGAAGAAGAGCTTTCACCAGAAAGTAGTATTGAAGAGCTTTCTGTAAAAGTATGGGAAGAGGTGATGGGAGGAAAGATTTCGGTAAGTGATAACTTTTTTGAATTGGGGGGCGATTCGATACAAGCTGTACAAATTGTTTCTCGTTTGCAAGGAAAGGGAATTGCTTTACAGGTCAAAGATATATTAACTTATCAGACGATTCGGCAAATTAGTTTACGGGCTAAAATTGTAGCAAGTAGCAGCCAATATGAGCAAGGAATAATTGCTGGTGAAAAAACTTTATCTCCGATTGAATCTTGGTTTTTTGACTGTAAGTTTGAAAACCCCAATCACTATAATCAATCGGTATTATTGCGCCTAAATAAGCCGGTTGATGTCGCCTTATTGGAACAGGCATTTAAAAAACTGATTGAACATCACGATGCTTTACGGCTCAACTATGATGCCGAGCAAAACAAATTTTATTATAATAATCGGCATTTGGAAGAAGATTTTTTAATCGAAGAATTTATCTTGCCACAAGAAAAAGCAGAAGACTTTTCTGTGTTTGCTGAATTGAAAAATAAATTTGACATTAGGGACTCTTTGTTAATTAAAGCCGGACTAGCTCGCGTCAATGAGGAAAATAATCACCTTTGTATAAGCGTTCATCATTTGGTCATGGATGGTATTTCTTGGAGAATACTATTGGAAGATTTATATGTGCTTTATCATGGTGTTGCGCTTCCTAGAAAAACAGCATCCTTAATCGATTGGCAAAAAGCACTACTGGATTACTCGACCCAAAAAGAGCTTTTGACTCAAAAAGATTTTTGGAACTCCACAGATAAGGCAACCTTTAGTATTCCGGTGGATATAGAAACGAAGGACTGGCAATGCAAAAACCGAGCGGTCATAAGTAGTACCCTCGATGAAGAGCAGACGACCTTTTTGTTAAAAGAAGCTCCTAATACTTATAAGACAGATGTTCCTATTTTGCTGAATACGGCCCTTGCTTTGGCACTTAAAGATTGGGTCGGCGGAGACCGAATAATCGTTGAGCAGGAAAATCATGGTCGGCACCTGGAAGGGATAGATTTATCTCGCACCATTGGCTGGTTTACCGCGATGTATCCAATTGAGCTCATTTTAGAAGAAGGAACGATAGGCGAGCAAATCAGGTCGGTAAAAGAGCAAATGCGAAAAGTACCAGGTAAAGGACTTGGATATGGGATCAACAAATATTTAGGCCTTCCGCTAAGAGAACCATTCCCTTTCACCGAAATTCGCTTTAATTACCTAGGCCAATTTGGACAGGAATTGACCAATGACCTATTTTCCTATAAGAGTGAAAACTCTGGAACCGACGTTGATCCAAATAATAGAATGACGGCTAAGTTAGAATGTAATTTACTGGTAGTTAGCGGCTTATTAAGACTGGAAATTAACTATAATCAATTGGCACATAGAAAATCTACCATAGAAAATTTTAATAATTCCTTCTTAGCTAAGCTTCAGATGATCTTAGATCATATAAAAGAAGAGGAAAATATACATTTCTCTCCTTCTGACTTTGATGCTATTACAATTAGCCAAGATGAGATTGATAGTTTGTTTGAGTAAAAGAAACCAATAAATACTTGCCAATATACTGTTTATTAGTATTTTTAGGCATTACAAATTTAAGTAATTAATAAAAATTATGCTGCAACATAATCTTCTTGTTTTTTTTAGAAACATTAAAAGGAATCCAAGTTTTTTCCTGATCAATCTAATTGGTCTTTCTGTAGGACTAGCTTGTACCTTTTTGATTTATATATGGGTAAATGATGAACTTAGCGTAGACAAATTCCATGAGAATGGAGATCGCCTTTGCTTGGCTATGTTGACGATTGATAATAGTGGGACGATCGTTACTCAAGAATTTGTACCTGGGCCATTAGCCGATGCCTTACGAGACGAAATTCCAGAAGTGGAATATTCCATTCAATACACCCATACTTTCATGTCTTCCAAAACGATGTTGTCTGTTGGGGATAAAAATTTGAAAGCTCTGGGCGATTATGTGAGCAAAGACTTTTTTAATGTTTTTTCTTTCAACTTACTCCAAGGAAATAAAGATCGGGTTTTAGAAGAAAAGAATTCAATCGTCATTTCAGAAGACTTAGCCCTTAAATTATTCAATACAACAAATGATGTAGTCGGTAAATCCATAGAAGTAGATCTAGATGAAAACTTTTTGGTAACTGGCGTATTTGAAAATGTTCCCGAAAAGTCCTCTGAAAAATTTGACTTCCTAATACCATTCGAACGTTTTAAAGAGGACAATCAATGGTTGGATGCTTGGGGATCTAATGCCCCCGGTACCGCTGTGGTGCTCAAAGAAGGAACTAATCTTCAAGCACTAAATGATAAAGTGGCCAATTTTGTTAAAGGTAAAAACCAAGACTTAAATAACTTTACTTTATTCTTTAAACCTTACTCTGAAAATTACCTGTATGGTAGCTATGAAAATGGCAAACAATCTGGAGGGAGAATTGAATATGTTCAACTTTTTTCACTCATCGCCTTTTTTATTCTTTTAATTGCCTGCATTAATTTTATGAACCTATCCACTGCGAAATCATCAAGCAGAATGAAGGAAATTGGAATAAAAAAAGCAGCAGGTGCCAATCGTAAATCCCTAATTCTTCAATACCTCGGAGAATCCTTACTAATGACTTTTTTAGCCTTGATTGTAGCAGTGCTTATTGTTATTTTTGCACTTCCAACATTCAATGAAATTACGGGTAAAACCTTGTCTCCGGGATTTGATATTCCTTTGATTTTATCCATCTTAGGAATTACAATGTTTACAGGCCTTCTGGCAGGGAGTTATCCAGCCATGTATCTTTCTACCCTTAAACCCGCTGTAATTCTAAAAGGTAAATTGATAGGATCTGCGAGTGAATTTTTGATCCGGAAAGGTTTGGTTATTTTTCAATTCGCTTTGGCGGTGGTCCTTATTGTCTGTGTAATGGTAATTTACAAACAAATTGATTTTATTCAGTCGAAAAACCTTGGCTACGATAAAGACAATATTATTTATTTTGACAAGGAAGGCAGGGTTAATGAAGGACTGGAAACCTTTTTATCATTGCAAGAAGATGTTCCAGGGGTGCTCAATGCATCAAGTATGAGGGGCAATTTTATCAATAGCAAAGAGACGACCAATCAAATTTCTTGGCTGAATAAAAAACCAGAGGATCTCGTTGTTTTTATCTTCCAAAGAGTTAACTATAATTTATTTCCTACCCTTGGAATCCAAATGGCAGAGGGGAGAGATTTTTCCAAAGAATTTAGCTTGGAAGCTGAATTTTCTAAGATTATTTTTAATGAAACAGCAATAAAAGCTATTGGCTACGAAGACCCCATTGGTCAAAACGTCACTTGGGGCGGCGATGAGTTGGAGATCATCGGAGTCGCCAAAGATTTCCAATTTGAATCTTTAAGAGAAAAAGTCAAACCAATGGCTTTTATTCTAAGTCCGGATGAGTCTGACAATATTATGCTTAAGTTGGAAGCGGGTTCGGAAAGACAAGTCATAAGTAAGCTAGAAGGAATCTATAAAGACTATAACCCCGGGTATCCTTTTAATCCCCAGTTTTTAGATGGAGACTATCAAATGATTTATTCTTCCGAAAGACGAATAAGTGTATTGTCCAGATATTTTGCTGGCTTAGCCATTATTATTTCATGTCTAGGTTTATTTGGCTTGGCCACCTTTACCGTAGAAAGAAAAACGAAAGAGATAGGAATTAGAAAAGCCCTGTCTGCTAGTAAATTAAGCATCGTTTTTCTTTTGTCAAAAGACTTTACCAAAATTGTATTAATAGCAGTCGCTATTGCTTTGCCAATAAGTTATATTTTATCCAAAGGCTGGCTCGACAATTTTGTCTATAGAATAGACCTAAAACTTTGGTATTTTATAGCAGCTGGTTCGATTGTACTATTAGTGGCTTGGCTTACTGTAGGAATACAAGGTGTTCAGGCAGCCTACAAAAATCCAGTTGAATGCTTGAAAAGTAATGAGTAAAATTTTTGTTTTTTTCTTTAGAACGGTATCCATCATTTGCTGACACCTGTTAAGCAAATAGCCAGCCTTTAAAGTTGTTTGAAAATGTGTTCTTAAATTATCAACTCATTTTCAAACAACTTCTTTCTGTTATCCTTTCTAATGGATAACCTCAATACCTAAATTATAGCATAAGTTCTTCTTATTGGGTTGTATCGTTGATTTACCCATCTGATACACGCTTCATACCAATGAGTTTACCCGATTGTTCGACCACGCTGTCGACCTCTACGGGTCTTTGTATTACCATATCCAGTCTTTTCTTTTTAATATAATAAATGATAAATCACCTATGGCGATTAAGATAAAGAAATCGAATATGCAGGAAGTTTTTGAACTCGATATTGTTCAAAAGGGAATGCTATTTCATTTTCTGAAAGGGGAAGGTGAAAATCTATACCACGTTCAGTTAGCTTTAGAAATAAAAGGGAGCCTAGAGCTCGCGCAATTACAAGAAGCTTTACTTGCCGTGCAAGTAGAAAATGAAGTATTGAGATCTGTTTTCCGTTGGGAAGACGTTAGTAAACCACTCCAAATTATTTTAAAGGAATACAAGACGAATATTACTTATCTGGAATTATCGGATAAAACCGAAAAGGACGCTAACCAGTTTGTCGAAGACTTTCTAGAGCAAGACCAAAAAGATCGGTTCGATCTGAATCACCTGCCTTTCCGGCTAAGCCTGATCAAAAAAGCAGTGGGTCAATTCGTTTTGGTCATTACACATCATCACATTTTATACGATGGCTGGAGTACTGGTATTTTCCTCAAAGAATTATTTTCTGCTTATGACAAAATCAGCAATCAACAAAAGCCAGTTTTTAATCTAAAGCTCGCCTATAAAGACATCGTTAAACAAAACAAGCAATTAAAAGAAGAAGCATATCTTCAGAAAGCTACGGACTATTGGACCAAGCACTTGGAAGACTTTGAGGTCATTCCACTTATTTCACAAAATGCACCTGCTGTTGAAGAATTGGGATATAGTAAAGGGCTCCGTATCCCCATGGATAAAGTGCAGAACTTTACCAATCGACATAAAATAACCAAAGCAGCACTGGTTTATACCGCTTATGGGATCCTTCTGCAAAAATACGGAGACATAGATAGGGCTATTTTTGGAACGACTGTTTCAAATAGAGATACCATGAAGGAAGGAGGGGATCAATTGATGGGGAACTTTATCAATACACCGCCTTTAATGATTAAGGAGATTGATGAAAAATCATTGCTAGAAGCCCTTGGAACAGTCAATGAGGTATTGATCGAAAGAAGATCCTTTAATCATACCTCTTATTACGAAATCAAACAATGGTTAAATTTAAGACCTGAAGATGAATTATTTAATTCTATCGTCGTGGTTGAGAATTACCCCTTGGATAAAGCCTTAATCAATAGCAATAGCCAGTTCGATATTCAACTCAAGTCGATCCACCAAGATAGCAGTATTCCTCTGGTAATCACGGTGTACTTCAAAGAACAATTGGAGATCGAATTTACCTATCATACTTCTGTTTTTAGTGCGGATTATATTGCTGAACTTTCAAAACATTTTTCTCGGATTATCAACGAGATTATTGATAAGCCACAGCAAAAAGTAAAAAACCTAGAACTGCCTTCAAAGGAAGAAAGAAAGGAATTATTGGAGACCTTCAATGATACAAAAAGAGTATATCCTCAAGATAAAACAGCAGTAGACCTTTTTGAAGAACAAGTTGCAAAAACTCCAGATAATATTGCACTGGTAGTTGGAGAAGATCGCGTTACTTACCGGGAATTGAATGAGTTGGCAAATCGTGTTGGAGCAACGATACAGAAAAATATCGGACTAAAAAAGAATGCCAAAGTTGCGCTCTTGTTTCATCCATCTATTGAAATGATCGCCAGTATTTGGGGCGTGCTCAAATCGGGTGCCGCCTTTGTTCCTTTGTCGCCGGAGGCTCCAAAGGAAAGGAATGCTTTTATATTAGCCAATTCTAATGCCGCGCTTTTATTGGTTCAGAATCTACTCCTTCAAGAAAACCTCAGCGAGGAACTACAATTAGAAGCCGATAAAATTATCCTAATCGAAAAAGAAAACTTGCAAAACCTGCAAGCCGATTTTTCCAAACCTAAAATTAAGCCAGAAGATTTAATCAGCATCATTTATACTTCGGGTACCACGGGTATGCCGAAAGGGGTAAAAGTAAAACACCAAGGAGTCGTCAACTTCATTGACTGGAAAATAGACGATTACAAAGTCATCGCAAAGGATATTACACTGCTACTATTGTCTTACCATTTTGATGCTTTTGCAGCCCATTTGTATTCTCCCTTGTTTACTGGTGGATCACTTGTACTGCCTGACACGAGAGAGGGCATTAATCTAGATGAAGTTAGTAAGATCATCATCGCAGAAAATGTTACGAATATTGCCTCTACTCCTGGGCTCCACGAAGCCCTACTAAAGGGCTTAGACGAGGAGGATGCTGCCAAGATGAAGCAGCTTAGGTTTATAACCGTCGGTGGAGACAAGGCGAGAAATAGCCTGTTAGACGATAGCCATCGAATATTACCTTGGGTACAAATTATCAATGAATACGGCCCTACGGAAACCTCCATGGCGGTCACCTGTTTGAAGGGACTCAATTCTCGCAATTACAATCTG
>CAYQRA010000084.1:0-13659 GCA_964419315.1 uncultured Saprospiraceae bacterium
GATATTGGATATTGGATATTCCCCCCCTCCCTTCCATCACTAAAACTTTAAATTCAAATACTCCGCCACCGCATCCATTCTCAGCGCCACTCCCAACTCTGCATCATACTGTTTACTTTTATTTCCCAAACAATGCAAACCGACTACTTTCATAGAACCATCATTCAAGAGCCAGACCGAACCAGAGTCTCCCCCCATCGTTAATTCTCCATCGATGAGTTCAAAATCATCATCTGGAAAAACGATAAACCGGTTTTTATTGGTAACGCTTTGGGAAACAATCACTCCATAGGTAACGCCCGTTTGAGAACCCGATTTCATCACCTTGGTACCACAAATAATATCGGTGGCCACTCCGGTTATTCTTCCATTGATGCCGAGGCAACTATGTTTCTGATCGATTTCTCGATTCGGATGGAGAGCAAAACGAATGCAATCCATTGCAGCATCTCCCTCATTGAGCACCGTGCCAACCTCGGTACTTGGTGTCCATTCTTTATCGGGATGAATGACCGGATAATCTGGTTTACTTCGCCAACGTCGGTCAGACACCAATACATGTCGACAGGTGATTCCAAAAGCTTCATTGCTTTGACGATCGTAAGCAATCGCACCTAGCGTACCTCCTCCTAAACCATTCTTCCAACCATTGCGAATCCGAATCCCTCCGATCAATTTTTTAAAATGTTGGTTGCGAAAATCTGCAATTTTTTTAATCTCAGGATGTATTTTTTCCGTATTGTAAAAAAGGTTTTCGGGCACTGGCGATTCAATGAGGTTTACCGCCACTCCTTCTATAGCAGTCGGAATCAGAGGAGCTACTTCTTTTTGATTGGCCACTTCGATAATGATGGCTAGTTCGTTTGTCAAATGATGATCTTCTAATCGATAGCCCACCCCCAAATCCACAATGCCTTGTATTCGCAAGAGATTTTCTTGGTGTTTTTTGATGATGTTTTCTATAGTTTTTTGCTTTTCCTTATTTTTTGTTAGATCCATTGCGCTTGGTTTTAAATTGTCTAGCTCCTCTAAAAGTTTGGGTAATCGTTTTTCCTAGCATATTTAATTACGATCTAAATATAGACCTTTTCTAAGTTACTATTAATTGAGGGGAAAGTTGAAATAATTCGGCCAAGGAGGAGTAAAAATCGCTTAAGCAATAAAAAAACCAGAGAAGAAATCTTCTCTGGTACTCGGGTAAAAGGAAAAATAGGATATTTAGTCCATAGCTATATTTTCGTAGGTCTATTTTTATTTTAAACTAAAACTAGGTGGAACCTGCCTACCGTCAGGTAAGTTTCCTATGATTTTTAATTGGGGATCAATTCCCAACCTTGGAAAAAAGGAAAGAAAGAACCAAAAGTTGTAGAGCGAATAATCGTAGCATTTTGATTAAAAAGATAGGTATAACTCGGCCCATCTACGGGTACTGATTCTCCAAAATAATAAGCATAAAGATTTTGATATTGAGCTCCTTGAATGAGCGCATCTGCGACCGCATAACCATTTTCCGAATTCAATTCTAGAGCAGAGGCTAACTGAAAACAATCTTCTTCTAAGCTTGCCATTGGTGCAGACACTTCAGCAATATTAAATGTTTTGTGATGAAAAAGACTTTCTCCGTATTTGGTTTTATCTTCCAATTGCACCACATCAACCATGTTGTTTTTAATCGTCAAAGATATCGCTCCAACCTCATCGACAGACTGAGTAGAAAGGTATTCCTTTAGAATATACCCATCTGTTATTTTTTCCATTACTTCGATGTATAATATTCGATCTCCATAGCGACAGTCTTTATTATTCGGATCATTTCCATCCAGATCAAAATCAATATGGATTTCTTTGTAAGCCATTTTATCTCCAACGGAGAGCTCTCGTAGGTTCCTGTTGGCATTGGCTTCGATTACGACCTCTTCTTTTTTACAGGCAGAAAAAATCAAACCAGTAATCAACATCAATAAAAATACATAGGGGTAAGTTTTCATAATTTTACGTTTGGTCCGTTTTAGATTGTTTGCCTGCTATATTATAAATAACGAGTCTAGAAGGCCAAAAGGTTGGGTACTAAAATCAGAAGCTTTTCTTACCTTTAGTCTCCTCCTTTATCCAAATGCTAATCTAAATCTGCTATGACTTTCAAAAAAACCCTTATTTTATTAGCTTTCTCGCTGATCATTCTTACTCCAACTTTTTTATTTGGGGGAAATAAAAATCCAAATCTTAACTTTACAATAACATTTTCGGCCCCACAAAATCCTGCCTTCGATGGTCGCCTTTTGCTTTTATTATCTACCAATAATGAAAAAGAACCCCGCTTTCAGATCCGCGCTGGCACCAATTGCCAACAAGTATTTGGGATCAATGTAAACAACTGGAAAGCAGGAAGCCCGCAAGTTATTCCACAAAATACATTTGGTTATCCGGTAGAAAAATTGGCAGATCTTCCTCCCGGGGAATACTATGTACAAGCCCTACTCCACAAATACGAAACCTTCCATCGAGCTGATGGACATACCGTAAAATTGCCTATGGATCGCGGAGAAGGACAGCACTGGAATATTGCTCCGGGCAACCTTTACAGCCTCCCAAAAAAAATCCAAATCTCTGCAAATGAAACGCAGCATTTTAAAATTAATCTCGATCAGGAAATCCCTCCAATAGCTCCCCCCGAAGACACCAAATACATTAAGCACATCAAAATCAAAAGCCAATTATTGAGTGATTTTTGGGGCAGAGATATGTATCTTGGAGCTCATGTACTATTGCCAGAAGGCTTCGACGATCATCCGGAAGCACGCTATCCACTCGCCATTATGCACGGGCACTTCCCTCGCGACTTTGGTGGATTCCGAGAAACAGCCCCTGATGAAAATTTACCTTCCGAATTTAGCGAACGCTTCCAAATGGAAGGCTATAATCGGATTGTACAACAGGAGGCTCATGATTTTTACAAGCTCTGGACTGGCCCAGATTTCCCCAGAGTCTTAGCCATTAAAATACAACATGCCAATCCTTATTACGACGACTCTTACGCGGTAAACTCCGCAAACCTTGGTCCTTATGGCGATGCCATCACCTATGAATTGATTCCCTACATCGAAAAGCAATTTCAGGGTATTGGAGAAGGCTGGGCGCGTTTTACCTATGGTGGTTCCACTGGAGGCTGGGAAGCTTTGGCCGTTCAAGTTTTTTATCCAGAGGAATACAATAGTTGCTATGCCGCTTGTCCGGACCCTATTGATTTTCGACATTACATCACGGTCAATTTGTACGAAGACAAAAATGCTTATTATCAGCAAGCGCCTTTCAAAAAAATATTACGCCCCGAACATCGAGATTATCTAGGGCATATTTCTGCCTATATGATTGACTACAGCTATCTCGAATTGGCATTAGGAACCAAAGGCCGCTCAGGAGATCAATATGATATTTGGCAAGCCGTATATAGTCCTGTGGGAGAAGATGGTTATCCAAAACCTATCTGGGATAAGTACACGGGTGAAATTGATAGAGCAGTCGCGATGTATTGGAAAGAAAATTATGATCTGACGGCCATCATGAAAAAAAACTGGGCAAGTCTTGGCCCCAAACTACAAGGGAAAATTAATATTTACTGTGGCGACATGGATAATTATTACCTCAATAATGCGGTCTATCTAGCGGAAGAATTTCTGGAAAGTACAACGGCTCCTTATTACGACGGTGAAGTAGATTATGGGGATCGAGCGGAGCATTGCTGGAATGGAGACCACGACAATCCCAATGCTATTTCTCGGCTCCGCTACCACCGAATGTTTATAAAAAAATGGACTGCTTATATTGAAAAAAATGCCCCAGAGGGAGTGGATCTAAAATCTTGGCGGTATTGAGTAAATTGCCATTCTTGCTAATTTTATGGTTTTCTGACAGATCCGACAAAGGAGGCTAATAAACGAAGTGAACTAATTTTATAAAAACATGCTTCGATCTTTCCGTATCAATGTTGCTTTGCGCATTCTATTTTTAATAGTGCTCGTTTTACTACTGGCGTATAATCTGCTCTATACGACTTTTTATATTTCTATGGGCATCTTATTATTGGCAAGTGGTTTTACTTTTTGGAATTTGATGCTCTATGTGGATCGTAGCAATCGAGATTTGAGTAATTTTTTGCAGGGTTTAAAATTTGGGGATTATACGGCGGTATATTCTGGTCGAGGAAAAGGAAAAAGTTTTTCGGAATTGTACAAATCTTTCGCTGATGTCAATAAAAAATTCCAGAACCTAACAGAAGAAAAAGAAATCAATCATTTGTATTTGCAAACGATTGTGGAATCCGTCAATGTTGGTTTGTTGTGCTTGGGAAAAGATGGAGAAGTTTTTTTGATGAATAAAGCTTTAAAAGAGCTACTACAAAAACCCTTTCTTCACCATGCCCGTGTACTAGAGCAACAGCAACCCATCTTGTTTCGCATGATTGAAAAAATGGAAAGTGGAGACAAAGAAGTGGTAAAAATATCGGTTCAGGATCAACTCTTGCAATTATCCGTACAGGTTACGGAATTTAAAATTCTGGACAAAGCATACAAATTAATTGCTTTACAAAATATCCAACGAGAACTAGAAGAACAAGAACTACAAGCTTGGCAAAAACTCATCCGGATTCTCACTCATGAAATCATGAATTCTGTAGCGCCCATCGTTTCCCTTACCTCTTCTATGAAAGATCTTTTCGAAGAAGATCGAACGACTATAAGTACTAGTGAATTACAAGATATTCGGGAAGTCATCGGTGCGATCCAACGACGTAGTGCAGGTTTACTTAAATTTACAGAGACCTATCGCAACCTCACTCGGATACCGACGCCAAAATTCAGTACTGTAGAAGTCCAAGGTTTGATGAAAAATGTGGCAACCCTTTTTCGCTTAGATCTTGAAAAGCAAAACATTGACTTCGAACTAGACCTTCCTCCTCAAACACTCACTTTCCAGGCCGATCCAGATTTGATGGAACAGGTATTAATCAATTTTCTCAAAAACGCCATTGATGCTGTAGCACAAAATCCTTCGCCAAAGATCATCCTCCGTGCCTTTCGCAATGTCAACCAAAAAGTGATTCTACAAATCCTAGACAATGGAGTTGGAATTGAAGTCGATAAAATTGATCAAATTTTCGTCCCCTTTTTTACCACCAAAGAAACAGGAACCGGAATTGGACTTAGCTTGTCTCGCCAAATCATTCGGCAACACAAAGGAAACATCGTAGTCCAATCCAAAGTTGGTGAGGGTACTGTTTTCTCCTTGCACTTTTAATCGGAGATCCCCCTATTTTTTCTATAAAGTAATCCATACATTCATATCCTACCTTCCCTGATTTTTCCGTAAATTTGCTACTTATAAAAAAAACAGACATGCGAAGAGACATTCAAGGCTGGCACAGCCCTTCCCTCAACAAACACATGGAGATCGCCGTATACGGTCACTACGGACAAGCTCTATTAATGCTCCCAACGGCCGCTGCCGATTATTTGGAATATGAGCGCTTTCAACTGATCGATGCCATTAGTGGTCCAATCAATAGCGGAAAATTTAAAGTTTTCTCTATCAATAGTATCAATTCTGAAAGTTGGTTGAATAGCAATATGCATCCTCGCCATAAAGCGATACGGCATCAACAATTCAATGATTATGTCTTCAACGAGGTCGTGCCTTTTATCAAAACGCACACCAGTCAAGATACCCCCATTTATATCACGGGTGCTTCTTTGGGAGCTTTGCATGCTTGCAATATGTTCTTCAAACGACCCGATCTTTTTGCAGGTACGATTGCCATGAGTGGCAATTATAACTTGAGTACCTATACCAAAGGTTATCACGACGAGGATGTTTATTTCAATTCCCCGGAAGAATATTTACCGGGCTTGGAAGATCATAATATCCTGAGTAATATCCGCAGAAGCCAACATATTCACATCCTTACGGGTTCTGGCAACTATGAAACACCCGATGCTTCCCGTAGATTTTCGGCATTGCTCAGTGCCAAAAGCATCCCACACGAATTGGATGTTTGGGGACCAGACATGGCACATGATTGGCCAACTTGGCGGGCGATGTTGCCTTATTATTTAGAGCATAAATTTTAGTTTAAACCATCATACACAGACTTCGAAGAAGGAGAAGTAGGAGGAACGAACGAAATTAATACAGGAGTTAGTTTTAGTGCGCTATCGCTTATAAACCTGCGATGTGTCCAGACACTTAACTTACTCGAATCGTCAGACCGTTGGAGGAATTATGTCTAAACCCAACCTTAAAGATATCAATGTAAGCGCAGCAAAAAGTCTTCCTTCCAACAAGGGGCTCTTGCTGCTGTGTTGGTTGATCATGGCGGTATTCCTTTTGCTCAAATATGATTATGCTTCCATCGCCCATTACGGTCCTTGCTCCTGGCATGGTTGGCGACAAGCAGATGGCCTTTCTATTGCGATCAATTATTATGAAGGCCAGGGTTTTTGGGAACCCAAAGTGCATAATTACCATAGTCCAGAACGGCATGCCGTATCAGAATTTCCCGGCTTGTATTACATAGATGCGATGCTTTGGAAAATCTTTGGCTTTGATTATTCCATAATGAGAATATTTCATTTAACCGTGCTTTTATTGGGCATGTTGGGATTGTCTTTTGCCTTATTACGGGTTTTTAAAAATATCTTTCTAGCCACCTTGATTCCCTTTCTCCCTTTGGGTGCTTTTTCGATGGCTTTTTATTCTTTTAATTTCTTGCCCAACACGGTAGCCATTGGTTTAGTCTTTTTAAGTGCTGCTTTTTATTTGGTGTTTATTCAGCAAAAGCGATTGCTCTTTTTCTATTTGGCGATTGTATTTATGCTCTTGGCGGGTACCCTAAAAGTAACAACTTTAATTTCGTTCTTTGCTTGGTTTTGTTCTTACTTAATACTCCTTTGGCCATTAAAAAAGCAAGAGGACCTAAGTAAATATTTCCCTGCTGCCAAGCATGTTCTTGGAGGTTTCTTTCTAGTACTAGTCGGCAGTGTTGGCTGGCTCTTTTGGGCAAAACATTATAATACCATCCACGATTCCCATATTTTCCTGACCACGATTTTACCGGGTTGGGAAATGACTGGAGAAAACATTCGATCCACTTTAAATCATATCTGGAATCAAATAGGCATGTATCTATTCTGCAAAGAAGGGACTCAATTGCTATTGGTCATGCTCGCCTTTGTCCTTCTAAATTTCAGAAAACTGCCGAAGTTTTTCAATCTATTTTTGATCTTTTCTATTTTGGGAAGCATTGCTTATATCGTTTTGTTTTTGCAACAATTAAAAATCCACAATTATTACTTCATCGATCTGATGGCCCTCCCTATTTTGATTTCGGGAGCCTTTTTCTATCTCCTTGCTAGCTATTCGCCTAAATGGTATTATCAGGTCTTCCTTGCTTTTTTAGCTTTTGTAAATATCAATATCAGCATCAACCAATCTGACCAACGCATGAAAAGCAGCTACCTCATCAAAGATGATAGAATGATGGGAATGAGTACCGCCTATTTCAAAAGAGATGCCTTAGAAGCTTTTCAACAAAGTCTGGGTATCACCAAAGAAGAAAGAGTCCTTTGCATCCCCGGCCCAGCCCCCAACCAAACGCTGATTTACCACAACAGAAAAGGACTGACCAATTTCATTTTTGAATCTTATCGCCTTGGAGAACTTTATTTTTCTAAAGCCCGTGGCGTTCATTATATGGTCATCAATACTCGAGAAGCTCACCCTGCCCTCGAAACCATTATGTCGGTAGACCCTCAACCTATTGGCATTTTTGAAGAGGAACTTTACTTTTATAAAGTGGAGGAAGTTATTGAACTTTTAAAAGCCAAAGCGGCAGCAGATCTGGAAAAACAAAAAGCCGCAGAGGAATAAATCCCCCCCCTTTATAAACCCTAGTTTTGCTAGGGACATCTACTCCTTATTTATTTTCTATATTTTTTTATTAAAAAAAACGCACAAGCCGTGCAGCGTTTTAGCTTCTGATTGCACTTACCCTATACAAACCGTTAATTCCTCAGGCCTGAGCAAAGCGGATAAAGCATTATATTTAATGAAGCTGTTTAAAAAAAATCGTTCTTGGACAAATCCCGTGGTCAACCAAAAATAAGAACAAAAAAGCGACTAAAAGAAGCGTTTTTTCTTCTTTTTGGTTGACTCACACACGGGATTTGTCAGAGAACCAAAAAAATAAAAATAGACCTATGAAAAATATAGCATTCTGGACTTTGCTCTGCCTTTTACTATTTTCCTGCCGGAAAGACTTCGATACCGATCTCAGCACCGCTGTCAAATACGAGCCTCCCGTCATTGAAGTCAATGTCACTGCCTCTATCGAGGGAATCATTCTAGACGAAGCAGGGCAACCTGTCGATCAAGCAATGGTGCGAATTGATAATAGAACGACTAGTAGCAACCCAGAAGGACTCTTTATCATTGACAATATGACCATGAATCAAACGGGCACTTTAATTAGTGTGGAAAAAGAAGGATTCTTCCAAGGTTCTATGCGTTTTTTCCCTAAAGAAAGTTCAAAAAACTTTGCGACGCTTACGCTTTTAGAAAAACAAAGCATCGGTACCTTTGATCCTACTGTCGGCGGAGAAGTATCCAGCACCGAAGGTATTCTATTAGATTTTCCAGCAAATAGTGTCGTTGATGCCAATAATCAAACTTACACGGGTACTGTTACCGTTGCAGCTCGCTGGCTAGATCCTGAAGCGGAAAATCTTTTTGAAATCATGCCCGGAAACCTGCAAGGAATCAATCAAGAGGACAGAGAAGTCGCATTGGTTTCTTTTGGAATGATGGGCGTAGAACTTTTGGATGATAATGGCAACGAACTTCAATTGGGCAATGGCCAAAAAGCAAGCTTGTCTTTTCCATTATCCGCTAACTACCAAAGTAAAGCGCCAGCAGAAATTCCACTCTGGCACTTTGAGGAAGATTCTGGACTTTGGGAAGAAGAAGGTAAAGCTACTTTACAAGGCAATTATTATGTCGGAGAGGTGTCGCATTTTTCTTTTTGGAATTGTGATGATCCTTATCCGCTTGTTCAACTAAGCGGAAGGGTATTAGCCAATAACGCCAATGGAGAAGCCGTTCCCGTAGCCAATGCCTATGTAAAAATTAGTACCTCTGGTTTGGGTTGTGGCTATGGTTATACAGACAAAGATGGTTACTTCAAAGGAGCAGTACCAAGAGGCGTTGAATTAGAATTAGCTATCGCCGATCATAAAGCCTGTAATTCCACTCTTTATACCGCAACATTAGACCCCGTGTTACTAGGTACAAACCTAGGAGACCTCTTTGTAGATATGCCTGTAGAAAACCATATTGAAATCTCTGGAAGTCTCTTGGATTGCCTAAATGAGCCACTAAACGATGCTTGGTTAAGAATCACTATAGATGGAAAAAATACTTTCCACCATGTCGATGCCAATACTTTCAATATTTCTGTTTTCAACTGTGATAATGCTAGTGACTTACAACTTGTCGGTGTAGATTTTAAGGAAGAAGAAGAAAGTGATCCTTTGACCTTACCAGTCCAAACGGAAGTAGAAGCTGGCTCAATAAAAGTTTGTGGCAATACCTTGGTAGAGTTCTTTGAACTTAACTTTGGAGTCGAAGACGTTTATACTGGTAGAATTCAAATGCTAGATGAAAAACAATTCTTTTTACAAGGCACTGGAGCAGGAGGAGAAGGAAGAATAAGTCTAACCTTTACAGGCTCAGAACCAGTCACCCCTGGTGTTTATGGCCAAAATAATGCCCTAACCTTTTCACTAAAAGGAGACATCAACGTTGGAAATATTGTATCTGGAGGCTGTAGTGGTCCTAACTTAGATTGCGTTGTTTTTTCAGAAATTAAGATCACTCAATATAGTGGTGTGGTTGGAGATTATGCAAAAGGTAGTTTTAGTGGGGCCGCAGACCTACGAGGTGGCACTGTTGATTATCTTGCCGTTCCTTTTTCTTGTAATTTCTCTATTCCCTTAGAAGAATTATAAATCTATCTAAAATATTTGCCGAGCATCTGATCAAAAGGTGCTCGGCTACCAATAAAAAACCAACACCTTGACCGAACAGGAAATCATACAAGGTTGCAAAAAACAAAACCCTAATTGTCAAAAACAATTGGTCTTGCGCTACTCTAGTATTTTGCTAGGGGTCTGCCATCGGTTATGTAGGTCGCCGAGAACAAGCTAAGGATGTATTGCAGGAGTCCTTGTTGATGATCTTTAGATATATCCCCGATTATAAAGCAACAGGATCTTTTGTTGCCTGGATGAAACGCATTGTAGCCACAACGGCTTTACAGCATTTGCGTAAGAGTCCTTATAAACTAGAAGAACTAGGCTTGGAGCAGGTGCCAGAAGATTTTGTTTCGCCAACTATTTATTCACAATTGGCCGCAGAGGATTTATTGAATCTGATCGACCAGTTACCAGAAGGCTTTAGAACTATTTTCAATCTAAATGCAATTGAAGGATATAGCCATAAAGAAATTGGCGTTTTGCTGAATATTACAGAGAGTACCTCTCGTTCTCAATTGGCCAGGGCGCGAAAACTATTGCAACGAAAAATCGAAGGCCCAAAAAAAAGAATTCCTAATCAATCAAGCAGTTCGCTGTAATTTAAAAAGTGCATTATGAGTTTTTCTGATTTTAAAAAAGATGCTAGTGATAAATTGGACGGCTATCGACCGGAAGTCGATGCGGAGGCGCTTTGGGCTCAATTAGAGCCACAGATTCCCAAAAGAGAAAATAAAAGACGTTTCCTATTTTGGTTGTTCCTAAGTGGCCTTGCCATTGGCATCACCGCTTTGGGCTGGTGGTACACTAGTCCGAGTACGACTGCCCCCGCCGCGAAGCAGTCAATAAATATTGCGCAAAGCGCAAGTCCAAAGGAGCATAAAATCAGCAAAGAACAAACTCCAAAAACTCCAAGGAAAACTAAAACACCAGTCAATACTTTTTCAAATACAACAGAAACTAAAACCACATCCGTAAGTAAAAAGACAAATCCTGAATCCGCAAATACAAATACAAATACAAATACAAACCATTCAAACGCTTTTGCTTCCGCCAATCTCAGCAAGACCAACCCTACTCCAAAGAGTACAACAAAAAATATAATTGAAAACTTTACAAATGCTGAAATCGTTTGGCAAGAAACAACAGAAGCTCCACCAAAAAACGCCTCAAATATTTCGATCAACAATCTACAAACAAGCAGAGCGCCAGAGCTTAAGCGGATGGCTTCGCGCTCTACTTTTAAGCAATTGATTTTGAAAAAATTCACTGTTCCACTTTCCGTTCCCGAACGAAATATAAGCTTGATTTTTTCCAGCAAGGAAGCAGAGCAACCGCAAAAAGAGGAGATCATTCGTATCCAAAATAAATGGCAATGGTCTTTAGGAATACACGGCGGAGCCGGACGCCTAGACCAAAACCTAAGTATCAAAGACCAGGAAGAACAGCTCTATCTGGAGGAACGATTAAAAACCGAAAAACCCCTAGAGGCTTTACACGGCACTTTGGATTTTCGGATTAAGCATCGCAGTGGTATCTATTTACAAACAGGATTGGAGTATGCTAGAATGGCAAGCCGCTACTACAAAAAAACGACTTTGCAAGAAGACTACATTTTATCCAATGGCATTCAAAAAATCTATACCAACTATCAGACTGGAGATAGCATCGCTGTCTATGGCCCTATTACGCTCACCAATATATCGGAGTCTACCAAAACTCGATTCAATAATTTCCACACGCTCAATATTCCATTGATGATCGGTTATCAAAGCAATAGAGGACCATGGTCTTGGGGAGCAGAAGCAGGAGTTTTGGTCAATGCTTATTTCAAAAAAAGCGGAAGTATTTCGGATCGAGGTTTCGAGCTTTATAAGCTAGAACAAGACGAGCAAAATTGGTTTAAAAACAACCTGGGTCTTAGACCAATGGTGGCTGTTCATGCAGGGTATCGTATTCGTCCCGATTGGGAAATTTATCTTTCGCCTCAGTATCGTTTTCCAATAAACATGAGTAGTGTGGAGAATCCAATCAAGCATCGTTTTTCTTCTTTGGAAATAGCGGCGGGAGTTCGGGTGCGTTTGTAATTTTGGGGCTTTTATTAGAGGACTTATTTTTAACTTTCTAAATCAGACCTCTTGATTTCAACTCTAGGTATTTGTTGATGGTATTTATCGTCAAGTCTTTTGGCTTGGTAAGAATGGCTTGGATGCCGTATTGTTTGAGCTTGTGTACCATCGCTACTTTTTCGGCCATAAACTGCTGGGCTACCGTCTGGTGATAAATGTCTTCGGTCGTCTCTACTCTACTTTGAATAAAATCTTGGATTTCGGTATTTTCGAAAAAAACGACCACCAAAAGGTGTAGATTATTGATCCGGCGTAAGATCGGCAAAACCCTTTCTAGTGCATAAGAACTTTCAAAATTTGTATACAGCACCAATAAGCTTCGCCCTTTAATCAACTTCCGAGCAGCGTGGTAAAGCAGCTCGTAATTGGCTTCCAGATTCCGTTCTTTTTCCTTGTATAAAGCATTGAGAATTTTATTGAGCTGATTGGCTTTGCGTTCTGCCTTCAGCGTCGTTCCAATTTTATCAGAGAAGGTGAGTAAGCCTGCCCGATCGTGTTTTTGCAAAGCAATATTAGAAATGGCCAAACTGGTATTGATGGCATAATCCATCAAACTCAAACCATCAAAAGGCATTTTCATTGCTCGACTTTTGTCGATAATACTGTAGACTTGTTGGGCGCGTTCATCTTCGTATTGGTTTACCATGAGTTGGCCACGGCGGCTACTCGCTTTCCAGTTGATGCTTCGATAATCATCCCCTCGTACATAGTTTTTGATTTGCTCAAATTCATAACTATGTCCCAAACGTCGAATTTTCTTAATCCCTTGATCTTGTGAAATTCGATCAAAAGCTTTGAGTTCAAAATCCTTCATTTGAATGATCGAAGGATAGACAGGGATTTCCATTTTGAAATCCTGCACCAAACGTCTTTGCAAAAGACCGATTGTATTTTCCACAAAAACATTAACGGCACCAAAAGCATATTCTCCTCTTTCGGTAGGATGCAATTCATAAGTCAACTCTCTTTCCTCCAAAGGATTCAGCAGCAATGGAATTTGAAAATCGCGTAATTGAAATTGCACCGGCAATTCATCAATCACATTCAATTTCAATTTTAACTTGGAGCGATTGCGCAGATAAATCCGCACCTTATTGGCATCGCCAAGCGAAAAAACTTTGGGTAAGCGTCGACGAATTTTTACGCGCACCGATTGGCTAAATAAAATCATCGCATCCACCATCACCAACAAAATGGCCAAGATCAAAAGCGTCTGTGCAACTGGAAATAAAAATTCCAACGAAAAGCTCAACACAAAGAGCCCCACGATCAAAGCGAAGACCAAAAAGAAGCGACTCGTTAGGAAAACATTTTTCATTGACTTTCTTATTGTTTGACTTTTCAGAATTAGTGTTAGCAAAAATGGAAGTGAAAAATTTACAAACATAAATCCCGCCCGTCCGCTTACGCGGCCTGCCTGCCGGCAGAGGCAGGTTCCTTCACTTAAT
>CAYQRA010000085.1:0-13623 GCA_964419315.1 uncultured Saprospiraceae bacterium
TAGTCAGAGTCAAGAAATAACCCTAGAGGAGGAATTGGTGGCATTGAAGTTATATCTAGAATTGGAGAAAGTTCGATTTGAGCAAGAGTTCAATTATACCATTGTTGTTGAGGATAAATTAAATAGTAAAGCTCTTAAAATACCTCCTTTATTATTACAACCCTATGTAGAGAATGCTATAAAACATGGATTGCATCATATAACCAGTGGTAGAAAACTGGATGTGATTCTTAAAAGGGAAAGTAATGGAGTCGTATGTGAAATCAGAGATAATGGTATCGGTCGAGAAGCTGCATTGGTCCTAAAAAATAAACAAGTATACCAGTATAAGTCATTTGCCACACAAGCGAATGCGAGACGGGTAGAATTGATGAATAAAGGGAGGAAACATCAAATTGAGGTAGTGATCTCTGATTTGAAAGATAAAGAAGGCAAAGTCGCAGGAACACAAGTAAGAATACTATTACCCATAGATTAGATCAATAATATGAAAGCAATAATTATCGATGACGAGCAAAAGGCACAAAATCTACTTGAGATATTAATAACTCAGAATAGTAGTGAGATAACCGAGATATTTAAGGCCTCAACGTTATTACAAGGTATTGAATTGATAAAAAAGGAAAAACCGCAAATTGTGTTTTTGGATATAGATATGCCACAGCATTCTGGATTAGAAATACTGGATTACTTTGATAGTGATAAGGTGGATTTTCAAATCATATTTGTTACCGCATATAGCCAATACGCTATAGAGGCTTTTAAGATTGCAGCGGTAGATTATATCCTGAAACCTGTGGATGTAGCAGAACTCACCCGGGCAATAACCAAGGCGCAAAAGGTTAGAGCAGAGCAAAGTCTAAATAATCAAATCCATGATTTAAAGAAAGCCTTTAGACAGATGACCCTCAATAAGATTGCCTTGGAGGTACCCAAAGGAATTATTTTTGCATCAGAAGAAGAGATACTGTATTTCAAAGCCGATGGTATGTATACCCATGTCAATCTCAAGGGCAATCGCAAAGAGGTGATTGGTAAACCACTGAAGTATTTTGTCGAACAATTGAAGGAAAAGGCTATGTTTTATAAGCCTCATCGCTCTTTTCTAATCAATCTAAAACATATCAAAGAACTCACTAAGAAAGATGGGTTTTATTTGACGATGGAAGATAATAGTGTCATTCCTGTTTCAAAAGATAAAAGAGAAGAATTCTTGAAAATAGTAGCGGAAGTCTTTTAGCCCCTACTAAATTAGTTCTCAAAGGAGTCCTCTATTTGGGATACTTATCGTCCTATTATGGCGCCTGAATTGCCTATGCATTTAAGTCAGAAATCTTAAAGTTAAGTTGTAATACTCCTTCCATTCCATTCAGAAAGAAAAACAAACCATTCAGAAAGAAACCATGCAGCAATCATAGAGAGGGTAGCATATTTGTGTTATTAAAATTAATAAACATAGTATATGAAAAAAATTAAATTACTCTCACTATTAATGTTGCTTAGCCTAATTAGTACCCTGAGCAACGGACAAGAATCCTTCTTTGAGGCCTTGGCTAAAAATGGCGATGACGCAGTCTACCAGCGATACGGATCGGTATATGATAATGACGATGGAGAACTGGTGATCTCTGGTAAGCATGGGAAATTCAATATTGTTGCCAAGAAGTCCAATGGCGTCTATAGCGGGTTTGAAGTTCAAGCCGCAGATGATGAAATATTTAAAAAAGGAAAAAGGACAGACGGGATGGATCTTTCAACCCAGAAAACTCACCGATATCAAGGCTATCCCAATGTTTCCTTTATTTACAATTTTCGACATAGGGATTTTGATGATCCTTGGGTGGCCATCGGTGATTATGTTTTTAAACTAGATGGAATTTATGAAAGTGGCAAGGGATTCTCCAATATCAAAGAAATGTACATCAAGCTTGGTGGTGTGAAGGAAGAGAAGGCTAGTGGAGAGAAAAGTAAGAAGAAAAAATTTGGTTCTTTTATGAAGGATTTAAAAAGTGCTGCTCTTAATACTTCGCAAGATCCAGGTTTAGGATCAGGACCCGAATATGATAAAGCAAGGGCTACTGATATTAAAAAATTGTTGGTGGATTATTTGACGGAAATGAATAATAAACAATCCTCCTATACTCTAACGGCACAGGACAAAAAAGAAATTGGAATATTAGAAGGGGCAGTAGATGGCTATTATAAAGAAGTCAATAGTAAAAATGATGCTTACTGGGCGTCTGCAGAAGGTCAGGCTATTTTGGAGAATAGAAGGCGTGCAGATGGCGCTGCTGCTGAAACAGTGGTGACCTTGAAAAATAATTCTAATAGTACTATTTATGTTGCGACCAGTGGAAGCCGTAATCCCGGAACTTCTATTTCTGCTGGTGGATCAGCATCTTGGAATTGTAAGTCTGATGCGTATTTGCAAACCATTACTAAGACTGGCAATACTAGTGCTTATAGTACAACAAATACAAAAGTCTATTCTGCCAATTCAAAATGTGGTGGAACGATGAGTGTCAATTAGAAAACGTATTGCGTGCTGTAGGAAACCTATTTCTATTTGGAAATACCTACTTGATTACCAATTCCCCCAAAGTATAATCCCAAGAAGCTAGCCTTAAGAGGGATATGGAAGAATAGAAAAATGGTTTCTTACACGTGTGAAAAGTATACTGCTTAGAAAGGACCTACCAATTCAAAAAATTCAAAAAATTCAATTTCAAGTTTACTCCTCCTAGTAGTTTCACTGGGAGGAGTACAACCTTACCCATAAGCCACAAAAAAATGGAAAAAAGAATTACAATATTATTCAGTTTACTATTTCTAGCGACATTCAGTTTTGCACAATTGGAAGAAATAGCATTTGTAAAGCAATTTGGATCTACCAACCCTGACTATGATATACATTATACACTAGACCATTCTAATAACCTAATCACAACTACATTGATCGAATATGGGGTTGACTTAAACGTAGACGGGAATGTGTATACCGGGGTAGGAGAATGGTGTACTTTAATCTCTAAATTCGCGGAAGATGGAACGATGCTTTGGTCCAATTTATTGAAAGCGGAATCAGGAATGTATAATGATTCCTATGGAGTGGTTACTAATTCGATAGGAGAAATATATATAGCAGGGGTGATCTCTGGAGGTGATTCGCATTATATGGGCGACACCTTGGCGCTAGAGTCGGGATCACTAGATGGCTTTCTTTTGAAATTAGATGCTGATGGATCGCTCATCTGGAAAAAAGTAATCACAGGAGATGGTGGAAAAGCTATATTTAGTATTGCCTTAGACCATCAAGAAAATATATTGATCTCGGGTTATTATGAAGGAAGTATTATTCTAGGAGACTCCACCTACCTCAACTCAAGTAATACTTTCTCTTCTGATGGATTCTTAGCAAAGCTAGACGCTAATGGTAATTTTTTAAACTCCTTAGATTTTAAGTCTCCTCCTCAGGGCAATATTATATATATTGAAAATTTAAAAGTGAATTCCGCGAATGAAATCCTAGCCTCCGTTAATGTTTCTGACGGTTCCGTCTTGTCTGATGGTACTACTTTTACAGGGACTTCAAAAGGAGTTATAAAATGGAATAAGGACTTATCTTTTAATAAATATTTTTCAATAGAGGCCAATAATTTTTGGATAGCTAATTATGAGTTAAGTCCCAATGATGATATTGTCATTAGTGCGACTGCCGCAGATACTTTTTATGTAGATGGGCAAATGTATATCCCCGAGAATCTGAATCAAACACAGGTAACTATGAAAATTGATGGAGGTACCTTCCAAAGTCATTTTGTGAAAATGTATGGAGAGGCCACTCAGTATTCTAGTGGCATTTACATAGATGACCAAGATAATATTTATACGACGATCTCTTATGTTGACACCTTGACCATAGATGGGATTCAGTTTTTTCCTGAGTATGAGGATAATATGGCTATCTCTTTATTGAGATTGGATAATAATGGGAATTTACTTTGGTTCAAGGATATAGCTATTGGCAGATATGTGGCGGCTGGTTTTATGAACGCTGACAAAAAAGGAGATCTCTATATTGAATTTTCTATGAGTATGGGCGTGGATATTGGAAATGTACCCGTTACTTCTTTTGGTGATTCTGATCTTTTTATCGTAAAACTTACCGACCAAACTTTATCGATTGATGATAGGCAAGCCTTAGATAATACCACCATTGAAATATATCCTAATCCAACTTCAGCAATGATCCATGTTTCAGCAGAGCATCCGATTCAAAGTATCCGTGTGTTGGATGCAAAAGGAAGACGTTTGTTGACAACGAGTGATCGTTCCATAGATCTTTCAGGATTCAATGATGGAATTTATCTATTTGATATCGTTACAGATGAAGGACGAATGACCAAGCGTATTATAAAAGGTAACTAAAGAAAAGCCAGGACAAAAATATCAACATCAAAAGAGCCTTGTATCCTCAAGTGCTCTTTTGATGTTGATAAGTCATTTATAATTGATCTATACGAAAGCAGGGAAATCGGTGTAACAGAAATACTATAAGTTTTAGAATCGGTACCAAACGAGAAATAGAAGAATGGAGTTCTTCAACTTCAGTATTTAACAGGATTTTGCCTTTGTAATCACCCCAAAATTTTTGCTCCCTACGATACCTCTTCTCCTTTTGCAAGGAAAACAAGAATTAAAAATCATTCACTTCAAAAGCATTAGGCAAGTGCTCTTTACAAAGTACTTAGCCAATTAAGGGGCAATTCAACATGAAGTCAAGAGTGCTTCCATTTGTCGCCACAATGTTCTAGCTCCTTAAAAATAGGAGAACCTCGCATTGATGAATCCCGAATTATAGTCAAATCCCAAAATATATATACGGATTCTTTAAGCCTTCAATTTTATTTATTATTTTTCCCATAGGCGTAGGTCTAAAAATTTATTTAACGGATAATCAATAGTTTGCTTCTGCCTGCTGGCAAAGGCAGGGGTCTGGCTAAGAGCATGTTTAAATTTAGTCCGCCTTTTAGGCTCATGAACCTTCGGTTTCTATTGCCTGAAAGTCAATGTTTTATGAACCTGTCTTCCTAAAAAATAACGAGTTTAGCGAGCTAAATGAGTTGTTTTTTAGTTCGGCAGAACCACAAACTATTGACTTTCAACCTAAAACAAATTTTAAACAAGCTCTAACAAATTTTTTATACATTTAGCGAGCTAAGTAAATAAACAATTTGGACGTCAAGCCTGTCCCGTACTTGCTACGGTGTTCATAAAATATTGCTTGTCAGAGAACCAAACAAATTGATGTTTCCTTCTTTTTTAGGAAACGCTCTCCAATAGTTACTGAATTATTCTTTGATAGAGGCTAAGTTTTGGCGAAAATCAAAGAACCAAAATATTGCTACTTTGAGCGACCACAAATCCGAATGGGAGCGAAAACGTTCCATCATAGCTCATCTGATTCACATGGCCACCGCAGATGGCAATATTGCTCCGCAAGAATCTCGATTCATCGCAGATGTAGCTTCTAGTATAGGTTTGTCTAGTACTGATATCGTAGATGTGGTTCGCCATCCAGAAAATTTTATTCTCGCTGGGCCAGTGGATGAACATGCTAGAATGGAAATTTTATATTACCTGTTATTTACGATGCGCGTAGACGGAGTGATTGATCCAAAAGAAGAAGCGCTTTGTCATAAAGCGGCATTGAGGTTGGGCTTCAACGAATTACTCACCCAAGATTTGATCAATGTAATG
This sequence comes from uncultured Saprospiraceae bacterium, assembly GCA_964419315.1. Classification (GTDB taxonomy): domain Bacteria; phylum Bacteroidota; class Bacteroidia; order Chitinophagales; family Saprospiraceae; genus CALLVY01. The sequence continues at coordinate 5,761 of CAYQRA010000085.1, forward strand.
AAGACCTATTTGACCAAAGAAATTCCTCCAGACTTAATGCTGGATTTGATTAAAAAATATTTGAACTAAATAAAAGACCTCCCATCTAACCTTCCCCAAATCAACGCAGGCAAATTAAACCTGCATCGGAATAAGAAGCTTTACTATAAGCCAATTGATAGTTTGTAGTAACTAGATTCTAGTGATCATTAGAAATTGCCAAGGCAACCTTTTGACGCATCGATGCACCCTATTAAATAATAGCCCTAAGCGTCTTACTAAATAAAACGAAATCAACGAAAGCTTTTTATTCTTTTAGCATCTAAAGAGCGTCATTATTAAAAATACCCTTTATGAAATATTTTATTTTTACACTTCTTTTTATTCCTCTTCAGCTTATTCAAGCACAGGATTTGTATGATTTAAAAACCATACAAACCATTGAAATTACTTTCGCTGAAAATAATTGGGATCAACTTTTAGACGATGAATACGCGGGCGCCGGAGGCTATATCTTAGCACAAAGCATAAGTATTAATGGAGTAGCTTTCGATAGTGTAGGGGTGAAGTATAAAGGAAATAGCACCTATCGTGCAAACCAAACGAAAAATCCTTTTCACATCGAATTGGATACTTATAAAGAACAGGAGTACGATGGATATACCGATATAAAATTGAGTAACGTCGCCAAAGATCCTTCCTTCCTAAGGGAAGTGTTATCTTATCAAATTTTGCGACAATACATGGATGCTCCACTTTCCAATTATGCCAATGTATATGTCAATGGTACCTTGATTGGTTTATACAGCAATTCTGAATCGATTTCCAAGAAGTTTGTCAAAAACCGTTTTTACTCCAAGAAAAATAGTTTTGTAAAATGTAATCCCCCCGGCGGTGCCGGACCGGGGGCTAATGATTATCCCAATCTGGTTTATCTAGGACAAGATAGCACCGCGTATTATGATGCTTATGAATTGAAATCTGATGCTGGCTGGCAAGAACTCATTGACCTCTGTGACACCCTAGCCAATCATCCAGATGAAATTGAAAAGATCTTGGATGTAGATAGAGCATTATGGATGTTGGCTTTTAATAATATACTCGTCAATCTAGATAGTTATAATGGTGGGTTTACCCAAAACTATTACCTGTACCGGGATGACTCTCGCAGGTTCCTTCCAGTGGTGTGGGATTTAAATGAATCCTTTGGCCGCTTTGCCATGACGGGCTCTGGCAATCTAAACAGCACAACAGCGAAACAACAGATGAGCCACCTGCTCCATGAAAATGATGCGGACTTTCCGCTCATCCAAAAGTTGATGGCGGTACCCATGTATAAGCGGATGTATCTCGCGCATTGTAAAACCATGTTGCTTGAGAATTTTGATAATGGGACTTATATTGACACAGGTGAAGAACTACAAAAACTCATTGATGCCTCTGTAGAAGCAGACGATAATAAGTTTTTTACCTACGATAATTTTTTAAATAATTTGGCTTCTGATGTCAGCGGCGGTGGTGGCCCTGGTGGTGGCACTACTCCGGGGATAAGTAATCTGATGAACGGAAGAAATAATTACCTTTTGGGGCTCAATGATTTTACCCAAACCCAAGCAAGCATCTCTGAGGTAGTCTTGTCTTCGGCTACTCCAATAATCAATGAGATGATTACGATAAATGCCACGGTAAGCGATGAAGAAGCGGTCTACCTTGGTTATAGAAGTGATGTGGAGGCCGCCTTTAAAAGAATACTAATGTATGATGATGGCGCTCATAATGACGGGGCAGCAGATGACGGCGTCTATGGAGTAGCGATCAATATTGAACAAGCATTGACCCAGTTTTATATCTATGCGGATAACGACCACATCGGAATGTTTTCTCCTCAACGGGCAGAACATGAGTTTCACAACATCACCGCAACGCTCTCTAATCCAACCCTTGGGGATTTGGTGATCAATGAATTTATGGCTTCCAATGATGCCACTGAGGCCGATCAGGATGGAGAATACGATGACTGGATCGAATTGTATAATAATGGAACTTCAGCTATCGACTTGGAAGGCTACTATCTTTCTGATGATGGAACTAATTTGACAAAGTGGGCCTTCCCCGCGGGAACTACGATTGCGAGCAAGGGCTACCTTGTGATTTGGGCAGATAATGATGAACTACAAGCTGGACTTCATACCAACTTTAAATTGGCTAGTGCCGCAGAATCAATTTTCTTAGTAGATGGGACCAATGAGATTGTAGATGAAATAAGTTATGCCGATCAAACGACTGACGTTTCTTTTGGTCGTTTTCCCAATGGCACGGGAAATTTTCAAACGATGACGGCAACGTTTAATGCAGAGAATAATGGCACTTCAAGTGTAAAGGATAGCGATTTAAATACCACTTCAATCAGGGTTTATCCAAATCCAGCGAAAGATGAAATTACGATCAATGCGGAAGAAGCATTGAGTATCCTTTCTCTGTATAATTTATCTGGACAAAAAGTTTTGGAAGAATATCCGAATGAGGAGGAAGTCAATCTTAGGGTCGATCTACTCGCTAATGGCATGTATTTTATCAGGGTAGTAACGAAGGAGAAAAAGGTAGCGGTGCAAAAAATAATTATTGAGCGTTAGCATATAATTTTCAAAGAATCATTGATAAAGTGTTACTAATAGAAAACCTCCTGTGCTTTGAGTATACTCAAAATTCACAGGAGGTTTCTTTTATACTTGGTGACCCGTAAAATGGCCTTCTTACATACGTTCGATAATCATAGAAGAAGCACCACCACCACCATTACAGATAGCTGCCAATCCGACCGAACCTTCTTTTTGGTGCAAGACATTATTCAAAGTGGTTACGATTCTAGAACCAGAATTTCCAAGCGGATGTCCCAGAGATACGGCACCACCAAATAAATTGACTTTGTCTTCGGTAATTTTCATTTCTTCATTGAAAGCCATCGTTACGACAGCGAATGCTTCATTGACTTCAAAATAATCAATATCGCCAACACTCATACCTGCCATTTTTAAGGCTCTATTTGCTGCGAGGGGAGGAGCTGTTGTAAACCATTCTGGCTCTCTAGCTGCGTCCGCAAAGGCTAGTATTTTAGCAATGGGTTTCAATCCTAATTCTTCCATTTTTTCCTTACTCACCAAAACCAAAGCGGATGCCCCATCATTGATGGTAGAAGCATTGGCAGCAGTCACGGTTCCATCTTTGGAGAAAGCAGGACGTAGAGCAGGGATTTTTTCAAATTTCACTTTCTTAAATTCCTCATCTTCGGTCACTAAGATGGGATCTTTTTTTCTTTGTGGTACACTTACGCCCACGATCTCTGCACCAAATTGGCCAGAACTAGTAGCGGCAGCAGCTCGCTCATAAGATTGAATACTAAAGCGATCTTGTTCTTCTCGACTAATGTTGTATTTTTTGGCGGTTGCATCCGCACAAACCCCCATTGCCATATCACCATAAACGTCAGTCAATCCATCTTTTTGTAAGCCATCAATGATTTTCCCTTGGCCAAACTTTGCGCCCCAACGATTGCTAGGTAGGTAATAAGGAATGCTAGACATGTTTTCCATCCCTCCCGCAACAATGACATCTGCTTGCCCAAGCATGATGCTTTGCGCCGCAAACATAATTGATTTCATTCCAGAAGAACATACTTTATTGATGGTGGTACAAGGTACTTCATATCCTATGCCAGCACCGATCGCCGCCTGGCGAGCAGGAGCTTGACCGAGGTTGGCCTGACATACATTTCCCATAAAAACTTCTTGTACTTGCGAAGGACTCACCCCCGCTTTTTCCAATGCTCCTTTGATCGCAGTCGCACCAAGACTAGGTGCTGCAATACCAGAGAGAATGCCGCCAAAACTACCCATTGGGGTTCTTACTGCGGAAACAATATATACGTCTTTCATTGAAATTTATTTTTGAACGTTTTTGAATGATGATATTTGGTTAGATTTTTTTGTAGAAAACCCCTTTAAATTGAACGCGAAGTTAAGCAAAAAGTTTAGAAAAAAGGCTTGTCAAGACCGTCTAATCTTTGAGGGGGCTTTCGAGGAAACTAAGGCTTCCTGAGGCGGTGTCTAGTGCCATTTGTAGCCCAACAGCCAAGGTCGCATTATCGGCGATATGACCGAAAGGGAAACCATAGATTACCGGGATGGAGAGTTTCCCAAGGCGGTCTTGGAATGTTTCTTTTAGGGAGAGAGAAGCATCTTCTGGGGCTGCTTCGCAAGCTTCAAATACGCCCAGTACAATAGCTGCGGCCTTGGAAAGATCTGTGCTGTAGAGTAGCTGAGTAAGCATGCGATCAATCCGATATGGCTTTTCTCCAACGTCTTCGAGGAAGACTATCTTGTTTTTGAATTTGGGCAAATAGGAACTTCCGCACATGGCTGAAATTAGGGAGAGGTTTCCACCAACTAATTTTCCTTCTGCTCGGCCAGACCGGATGATATGAGTATTTTCTTTTTGGACTTTAATTGGAGGAGGAATAGCGCTTTGCAAGAGCATCGCTTGCAAACGTTGTATGGTGAAATCAGTGAAAGTGGAAGAGGCCACAGGGCCATGAAAACCTAGGAGGCCACATTTTTTATAAATGCCATTTAAGAGTGCGGTGATGTCACTATAGCCAATTAGTATTTTTGGGTTTTTACGGATTAATTTATAATCTAAATTGGGAAGTAGACGAGCGGAACCGTATCCTCCTCGGAGACACCAAATCGCATCAATTTTATCGTCTTGAAAAAATTGGTGGAGGTCGCTGATTCTAGCTTGATCTTCTCCTGCGAGATAACCTTTTTTGGCTTTGGCATTTTTTCCAAAAACCAATCGAAATCCTAGGCTTTCTAAATTAGTGACCGCAGTTTGAATTTTTTTATCGCTGCTCGAACTAGCTGGGGAAACCAAGCCAATAGTGGCTCCAGTTTTTAATTTTTTTGCTTTGATCGATTTCATAGGTAAAGCGCTTGCATCAGAAAATAAATCAGGGACACCAAAAAGAATTCCAGAGAGCCCCATGCTCATTTGTTGAGTGAAATATCGACGATTCATATTGTGTGTTTCTAAACTGCTTTTTCTAAAAAAAATGCAGTGCTTAGAGATTAAGTACTTTGTAAAATATCTTTATATAAAGGTGCTTTTGGGACATAAGGTGCCTTGTAAAGTTAAGAAAATCATCAAGACCTCATTTTCTAAGCCCTTCGTATAAACCATACTTAAAAGATATATTTTAAATTAGGTACAAGTGTAATTATTTTTGAGTCAAATGGTTAGGTGGAGTTACAAAAATTAAAGATACTTTTATTTTGGGCATCAGTGCTTAGCGGATTAACCTAAGCATTAAGCTTTAATATAAAAATTATTAAATCCAAGGTGTATTTATTATTTTTAATAACAATAATTAAGTCTTCATTGTCAGAACAATACGTTTTCATAAGACAAGTGGAAACGATTTTTTAACTCCAATAAACGAAAAACTGTCATGTGGTATAAGAATTACCTCCTTCTATTCTTTTCTGTTTTATTTCTAACCTGTACACCTACCAAAAATACAACAGAGACCATTTCCCAAAATAATAAAGCAACACAAACGGAAGTAAGTAAGGAAGCAAAAGAAAAAAACAATACAGCTACAGGGATGAATGCTAAGGCGGAAGAAGAAGCCAAAGCTAAAGCAGCAGAAGTTCCAGCGATCTCAGGTAAAGTGATGAAGCCTGCGGAGAATAGCATGCTGGCAGAAATTAATTTGATGCGTGCTGACCCGCCAGCTTATATCTCCCAAATTGAAACGTATTTGACAGCGGTACAGAATGATCCTTCTTGGAATAATGCCTATAAAAATGCGGAACTGGAAGCAGGAAAAGAATTGATTGACCTTTTGCGTAAAACACCAAAATTATCTCAGCTAAAAGAAAGTGAAGGCTTGTATAAAGCATCAGTCAAACATGGTAAAGATGTACAAAAACAAAGTAGAATAACTCACCAAGGATCAGACGGAACCCAACCTTTTGATCGCATTCAAAAATACGCTTCTAGTATGGTAGATGGCTCTGAAAACCTTGTAAGTGGAGCCACCGATTTTAGAGATGGATTGATTGTACTTTTAGTAGACTCTGGGGTGCCAGGAAAAGGACACCGCGTTAATTTACTCAATCCGAAATGGCAATTTGCGGCTTGTTATGAAATAGGAGAAGTGGACGGATTAGATGGCAGTTGGATTCAATTATTTGGAACGGAAAGTAAAAAAGCAAATGCTTTGGAGGTAGTAGACAAAGCGCCAATTGAAGAAGGGCCGGCAGATTATTCTTTTATGTCTGCAGATGAAAAGTCGATGATTGAAGAGATCAATTTGATGAGAGGAAATCCACAAGGCTACATCCCATATGTAGAAGCCTACCTAGAAGAGTTTCGCAAAGCGGGTTGGGATGCTGCTACGACCGCAGATGAAGTAAGTACCAGTAGAGAATTGATTGCGATTTTAAAAAAACTAGAACCTTTATCTATCTTAAGACCACATAAAGAACTTTTCAATGTCGCCAAATTGCACGGAACAGATCTCCAACAAATGGGTAAGATCCAACACCGAGGAAGCGACGGCTCGATGCCTTATAATCGAGTGATCCAAGGAACGGATCTTTCTGATGGCAACGAAAATATTGTGGGAGGAACGACCTTTGTGCGAGAGTCGGTAATCACTTTACTGGTAGACTCTGGAATCCCCAATCGAGGACATCGTACCACTTTACTCAATCCTGATTGGAATTATGTGGCTTGTTACCGCATCGGTAAGGTCGGAATAATGCCAAATACTTGGTTGCAAGTTTTTGGAGCGAGATAGGACAAGCAGCGGGAAGGGATAAGTTTGCGTTGTATGCTTGTCTTTGTACGATTAAGAAAATCTACATCCCGCTTACTGTTAAGTTTTAAAAGGTACCACAGCACACTAATTAGGAACTTTAAATCCTAGTAAAAAGCTGTTTGCTTGTATTACAGAATCATTCAATGTCAAAATAATCTGGAGAGAAAACTTGACAAGAGTAGGAAAAAAGTAGTATTATTGTACTAACAAAAGAAAGTAGTAGGTCTAAATGACCGCCAATCACCACCCACAATAAGCTGCTTTTACGAATCTCTTACAACCTTTTCCTCCGTAATTTTATTGGAATTTAACACGTAACATATACAATAATAGTGTATTTGTTATTGAGTTTTATAGAATCTTCCCCCTTTAACCATTGAAAAAAAGACAATTAACCGATTTGTCGCTGTATTCAAACGGGTACAACTAATGTACCGTGCAAAACTTACAATTTATGATAGCTTCAAGACTTACAATCACGAAGAAGGCTTTGGCGATTTTCCTGTTCGTCATTACTGCTTTTTCTATTTCAGCACAGGATATCCATTATTCCCAATTTAAAAATGCGCCAACACTTCTCAGTCCAGCTTTGACCGGGATTTTCGATGGCAAGACTAGATTAATGGCCAATTACCGCGCTCAGTGGTATACCGTTCCTGTTTCTTATCGTACCGTTTTAGGGGCCTTTGATACCAAGCTTTATAGCAATGATCATAAAACCAGTTTTTGGGGCTTAGGTGCAGTACTCTCTTACGATCGTGCCGGAGATTCCAAAATGGGAACAACTGCTGTTGGCCTCAATGGTTCTTATTCTCACCAACTCACCAAAGCTCATTTTATCACGGTTGGGGTACAATTGCAAGGAACTCAACGCTCTTTCCGTACCGAAGATCTTCGCTTTGATAGCCAATACGATGGGGAAGTTTTTGATCCCAACGCTTCTAATCGCGAAGATTTTTCTGATCGATCCGCTTTTTATGGTGATTTCTCTGGTGGTTTCAACT
>CAYQRA010000086.1:0-13518 GCA_964419315.1 uncultured Saprospiraceae bacterium
ATTGCGGTGGGATATCGCTATCGCTTTTTTACTATTTTTCTGGCGTTCACTTATACCTATTTCTTTTTTCTGGAAAAAGCTTTTTATCTCAATCATGGCTATTTGTTTTGCCTGCTTTGTTGGTTGATGATTTTTCTGCCGGCGCATCGCAATTTCTCCTTCGACATTTTCAGAAAACCTGAGATCTATTTGGAGCGCATTCCGCAATGGCCGATTTTCCTATTGCAATTTATGATGGGCATGGTTTATTTTTTTGGAGGCATTGCCAAATTGAATCCTGATTGGCTCCGCGCTCAACCCCTCAAAATCTGGTTAAAAATCAAGTCTAGTAATCCGATTGTAGGACCACTCCTGGAAATAGAAGCCACGGCCTACCTAATGAGTTATGGTGGTCTGCTCCTTGATTTGACGATTGTCTTTTTTATGCTTTCTAAAAAAACGCAAAAATGGGCTTTTTGCTTTGTCTTGTTTTTTCATTTTACCAATGTGGTGATTTTTGAAATTGGTATTTTCCCTTGGTTATCGATTGCGCTGACAGCGCTCTATTTTACCCCAGACTTTCCCCGACAAGTTTTTTCTTGGTTACAGGTAAAAGTCCACTGGCTTCGCCTCCCTAAGCTAGCCGATCGTTGGCAAACTCGACTTAGCGAAAAAAACATCCTCCCAACCGGACAAAGTCTTTCTTACAGCAGCGGCCAAATGCAAAGCATCACTTTGCTTATTGGACTTATTTGTCTGACTTTATGCCTCATCCCACTCCGGCACCACTACTTCCCCGGGCGGGTCGCCTGGACCGAAGAAGGGCATCGCTATTCTTGGCGGATGATGCTGCGCAGCAAACGGGGCAAAGGACATTTTGTCGTCAAAGATGGCGTCAGTGGCATTGTCGAAAAAGTAAATCCAAGAAAACTCCTCAATGATCAACAGCATTATAAAGTCTATACCCATCCTGATATGATTCTGCAGTTTGCTCATTTCCTCAGAGACAAATATGAAGCAGAAGGCATGCAAGAAGTTGAGGTCTATGCCAAAGTTCGATGCAAACTCAATGATGGAGAATACCAACCTCTCGTAGTTGACAGCGTGGATCTCGCAAAAATCGAGTGGTCCTTTTTCCAAGCTTCTGACTGGATAATTCCTGAAGTTCCTAGAGATTATCAAAACGAATAGGTTGCTCCCCTCTCCTTTTTCTTTTTCGCTTAAGCAAAAACCTTCTTCCTTCCCAAGGCGATAAAACCCTAGGTTTTACATCTTGCCTAATTGATATTGACGATCTGTGTAGCTGCAATAGTCTTGCGGCGCGTTTGAATTGTGTGTTGTGGGTTCACTGCTATTGACAACTCTAAATTTTATTGTACCTCATTTTCACTCTCCCATTCGTTTTAAAGCCTCAATAGCATAAGTATTCTCAGGATTGATTTTTAAAGATGCTTTATAGTTTTTCTTTGCTAACTTTTTATTCCCATTTACTAAATAAGCTTCACCTAAGCTATCATATGCATTCCATGAACCGGGAAATAATTCTACATTTAATTTGAAAACATCAATTGCTCCTAAAACGTTTTTAAGTTCTAGGTAATGATACCCGATGTTGTTTAATTGGACTTCACTTAAGTCGTTATATTTAGTACTTGTAAATTCGTTCGAACAAAATCTCAGTATACTCACTGCGTCCTTCACCCTGTTTATTTTGAATAAACCTTGTGCAACTTCATTTATCTGAATTTTGTGACTGGTAGAATAAGAAGCATTCGATTCTATGCTTTTATACCATTCAATAGATTTTTTTACTCCATTATTAATCACTCTGTCCAGCATCTCCTCTGAGACACTTTTCTTAGGTTGAAAAATACGACCACTTTTTATTATTGTTTTTTTAGATAAAAAATTGTTGTAATCGTCAAATGGATTTTCTTCAAAGATAATTAAATCTGCTTTTTTGTTTTTTTCAATGGCACCGTATTGGTTCTCTATACTCATCGCTTCTGCTCCATTCCAAGTTGCTATTTGTAAAACATCACCAACAGGAATACCAGCTTTAGCCAGCAATGTCAATTCATTGAGCATAGCTTTTCCTCCATATCTACAATCAGTCCCTATTCTAATTTTGACGCCTTTCTCATTTGCTTTTTTCAAATACTTCATCATGATTTGAAAAGCGTTTTTCAAAGTATTTTTGTCAATATCAACATAACTTGGAAAGTAAGGGGAGGAACGCAAGGGGAAGGTTGTAAATGATGAGAAAAAATCAGATTGTTCTGCAATTGACGCAAAGACTGAGACCGTTGTACTGATGCTTACTTTGTTCTCTACTAAAGTGTTTATTAAGTTGTCCAAACGCTTTTTTAATTCAGGAGATGAATCAACGTAATCAAAATACAATAACATGGCGGCAGTCCACTCATTTACCGATCTAATTCTTCCAAGATCGTATTTGTTATTAAGCTTAATCCAATGCTCTGAAGTGGTAAGAACACTATTGATCAAGGTAAAGAAATGTTCGAGGTTCTTTATCCCTAATTCCATAGCTCTTGACACATTGACTTCACCTCTGTCCATATGTCCAAAAACAGAGATATTGTGTTCTTTGGCAGCGTCTAATACAAATTTTAAATCCTCTTCGTTGAGATAAGAGTACAGTTTTATATGTTTAATTCCTTTGTCTGAGTATCCTTGTATCTTTTCTTTTGCGTGTGTTGGTCCTTTAATTTCTGAATGATTCATATTAGGCTCCCAGTCAAAATCAGATATTAATGCGCCGCCAGCATTATAAATATTGGGATATTGATTTGAAGGTGTGTTTTGCCACTGAATAGATACGTCTAACCATTTCTCGGGCTGTCCAAGATCCAGAATAGTTGTAGTTCCATATTGGAGGTATTGTTCTGCCAATATTTGTCGATAAGAATCATCCTTAGAAATAAATTCAGGAGCAGTTTCGTTCCCATCTCCAAAAATTTGAGAAAGATGGACATGAGTGTCAATAAATCCAGGGGTAACTAGTTTCCCATTTCCATGAATTAAATTCTTTGATGTATATTTTTGAGAGCCAGCTTCAAGGATTTCAATTATCACATCATCATTTATAAATATAGTTTTGTTTTCAGAAGTTTCGTTTGTCCTACTGTTGAAAATTTTCACATTTTCTATCACTAAGTCTATACTCTTTAAGCTCTGCCCTTTCTCTTGTTTTTTTGATCCAGCGCATGAAGTCAAAATTAAAAATAGAATTAGAACTCCTGTTGTTTTCATGATCGTTTATTTTAATCCAAAATTAGCATTTTAACAAAGTTTAACGGCCTTAACACATCCCTTTAACACAATTAACAGTCGGCAAATCCTATATTGAAGTTCTTCCATTCCCCAAATACACCTTACTATGAAACATCCATGTGATGGTAGCCTAAAATAAAAAACCATATGAAAACAATCTATTTACCACTACTCGGGCTCCTCTTATTATTCTCCTGTACCTCTCCGCAAAAACTAATCGAACAAGGCAAAATTGAAAAAGCTTTTCAGGTGAGTTTGCGAAATTTAGAGCGGGGCAAAATCAAAACGGAATACGTAGACGCCTTGGAAAAATCCTATGCCTTACTTACCGCTAAGGATCGCGCCATTTATGAAAGAGGAAAAAACAAACAAGAGATATCCTTATGGCCCAAGCTCTATGAAAAATGCTTGGCTATGCTAGATCGCCAAAAGAAAGCAAGAAAGGTAGAAGCGCGACTGCAGCAGCTGGGCTATTACCCAACACTGCATCACCTGCCGGTAAGAGAGTGGTTGGCAGAGGCGCGGCGCAATGCTTCGATCTATTATTATGGGATGGCGCAAGAATTGATTCCAGTGGCCCGTAGGGGCGATCGCTTGGCGGCTCGAAAAGCTTATGATTACTTGGAACGTTGTGATTTGTATGAAACGAATTTCCGGGATGTAGCCCAACTAGAACCAGAGATGTATGCATTAGGAACTACGCATATTCTATTGAATCCTGAACTCAATCCTAGACGGGAGAAACTCCACAATTTTTTCTATGATGTCTTATTGGCCAACACGGAATTTCCATTTCGCGATAATTGGCAAGTTTTTCATGAAACACCAATAGACAATCAAGAAATGCACTATGCCCTTGATTTATATTTTCCCAATTTTTATGTGAGTTGGGACGACTGTAGTAGTTCTTGCTGCAGCAATTCAGAAGACGTAGTGGTTGCTTATAGAGACGTGGAAGTCTGGTCTGAAAAAGACTCTACTTATGTCACGGAGCAAGAACCCATTTACGAAACCATTTCTGTAACGGTGACCACCTATGTGCAGCATAAAGATGCCTTTATAGATTTGCAAAGTACTTATCGAAACTTAAAACTAGGTACGGAAGTGCACCTAACAAAAAACCGAGGTTATAGCAGTTGGGAAAACGTCTACAGTACTTATAGTGGCAATCCTGATGCTTTGACCGCCTCTTGTAATGTTGGTGGTTCTTTTGAATTTCATCCTTCTAGGAGATTCATGCTGGACTGGGCGGCGCATGATCTGCGGGCGCGTTTTTACAAGTCTATTAAGTGGGATGTGGATTATAATTATTACTTGAGAGAGGAGATTTATACTTCGGGGCGTTGACCTAAAACGACTTGGTCCGGGTAAAAATGGTTTCGCTCTTTCCCTAAAAATTAGACCTGTAATTTGTCGTATCTAAAAATAAACTAGTAAAGTCGTACTGAGCTGGATTTTTGAAGTTAAAAAACTTAGGCGGTCTTTTGAAGGGACCGCCTAAGTAAAGGATTGTTTTAGTAAAAAATTTATCAGCCCGTAAAGTAAGTCAGAATACAGACTACGATAACGATTAGCATTACCGAGATGGCAACATCCAGCATTCCAAAACTATTTTTGTTGGCCGATTTTTGTTCTTCCGTTAAAGTGCCAAAAGTTAAACCTACCAGTTGTGTTTCATCTTGTGGAGGGGTTGCTAAACTCACCAAAGCACCTACGACCAAACAGGCCAAGAATAAGAAAATAGCCATATGAGAAAAATTGATTTGGGCAAAAGCGGCAATGGCGCCAGTAGCTGTTTCAGGAACGAAAAGTTCGGCGAGAATTCGCAGGGTTCCCATGATCAAACCAAACATCAAAGTAGCGATGGCACCTTGTGCATTCATTCTTTTCCATAAGATTCCCATTAGGAATACCGCCGTAATCGGTGGGGCAATATAAGCTTGTACACTTTGTAGATATTGGTAGAGAACTCCCCCACCAATTTTCTCCATCACTGGAATCCAAAGCAGCCCCAGAATCACTACGATCACGGTAGCAATTCGACCAATATTAACTAGTTTTTTCTCACTAGAATCTGGATACATTTTCTTAAAAATATCCACTGTAAAAAGGGTGGAACTAGAATTGAAAACACTCGCCAAAGAACTCATCAAAGCAGCCATCAGACCACCTGCTACCAAACCTTTGATTCCGGTAGGTAAAAGGGCTTGTACTAAAACAGGAAAAACTTCATCACTCCTTTCATAGCTAATAATTCCTTTTTGTTTGAGACCAAAGGCAATGATACCCGGTACCAAGAAAATAAAAATCGGCAGTAATTTCAGGTAGGCCCCAAAGATGGCTCCTCTCCTACCGATTTTGATATTATGTGCAGAAAGTGTTCTTTGCACAATGTACTGATCCGTACACCAATACCAAATTCCTACGATGGTTCCACCAAACAACATTCCCGTCCAAGGAAAATCAGGATCAGAGACTGGCCGCCACATATTGAAGTGATCACTTCCCACGGTTGCTTTTAGTTCTGCCCAACCTCCTATTGCTTCAAATCCTTGGTAGGTTAAAAACAGGGAACCCAAAATCAAGACAATCGTCTGAAAGGCTTCGGTATATAATACCGCCCTCATTCCTCCGAGTACCGTATAAGCTCCGGTGATCACAACGGTTCCCAAAGCGCCATAGATAAAAGGGATGCCCAATAATTGAGAGACGACGACTCCACCCGCATAAATCGTGACCGATACTTTGGTCAGTACATAACCGATGATGGAAAAGATGGATAAAAACCAACGCGATTTACTATCGAACCTTCGCTCTAAAAACTCCGGCATAGTAAACACGCCACTCCGCATATAGAAGGGTAAAAACAGCCAACCAAGCAGTAAGACAATCCAAGCGTGTAATTCGTAATGCGCCATTGGCATTCCCGATTCGGCTCCCGTTCCTGCCAATCCCACGACATGTTCCGATCCAATATTGGACGCAAAGATAGAAGCTCCGATGACAAACCAGCCAACGTTTTTTCCTGCTAAGAAATAATCTTCTGTGTTGTTATTTTTTTGTAAAATGACCCATATTGCGACTCCGAAAAGTACGGCAAAATAAAGTCCTAAAATAATCCAATCTAATTTTTCTAATGTATTCATTTTTCTATCTTTTCACTACTTAAATATACATATTGATCAATTGCTCAAAGAGTTCTTGCTTGCCACTCGTTTGAGCGGGTTCACCATTTTTGCGAGCGATTTTATCGAGGTCTTCTAGGGTCAATTTCCCTTGCTCAAAAGCCTTTCCATCTCCTCTACTAAAGGAACGGTATCGGTTTCTTTTGAGCTTGCGGTAATCCGAATTTTTGAGAATGTCATTGGCGATTATTAATGCCCTAGCAAAAGCATCCATCCCCGAAATATGAGCAATAAACAAATCGTCTAAGTCGGTAGAGTTTCTTCTGATTTTTGCATCAAAATTAATTCCTCCGGTCGTCAAACCTCCACTTTCGAGGAAGACCATCATCATTTGTGTAAGTTCATAAATATCTACCGGAACCTGATCGGTATCCCATCCATTTTGGTAATCTCCACGGTTGGCATCCATACTTCCAAGCAAACCAGCATTGGCGGCTACTTGCATTTCGTGTTCCATGGTATGTCCGGCTAAGGTAGCATGATTGACCTCTAAGTTGAGTGCAAAATCATCCATTAAATCATACTCCCTTAAAAAGCTGATAACCGTCGCAGCATCATAATCATATTGATGCTTTGCCGGTTCCATTGGTTTGGGTTCGATCAGAAAAGTTCCTTTGAATCCATTTTTACGACCATAATCTCTGGCCATGTGTAGAAACTGTGCAAGGTGATCCAATTCCTTTTTCATGTTGGTATTGAGCAAAGACATATAGCCTTCGCGACCGCCCCAAAAAACATAATTTTCACCCCCCAATTCAATCGTAGCGTCGATGGCTTTTTTGATTTGTACGCCTGCTCTGGCCACCACTTTGAAATCAGGATTGGTCGAAGCGCCATTCATATAGCGAGGATGGGAAAAAAGATTAGCGGTTCCCCAAAGCAATTTGACTCCCGTCTTTTTTTGTTTCTCTTTTGCATAAGCCACAATAGTATCCATGCGCGATTCATACTCTGCAATAGAATCTCCTTCTTCAATCAGGTCGACATCGTGGAAACAATAATAGGGAACGCCTAATTTGGTAATGAATTCAAAGGCTGCATCCATTTTATCTTTTGCTCTTTGAATGGGATCGGAGGCATCCAACCAAGGCATTGGCCGAGGGCCTACACCGAAGGGGTCTGCACCGCCACCGCATAGACTATGCCAGTAAGAGATTGCAAATTTAAAATGATTTTTCATCGTCTTTCCAGCTACTTTTTGTTTGGCATTATACCATCTAAAAGCAAATGGATTTTTAGAATCTTTACCTTCGAATTTGATTTTTTTAATCGCTTTAAAATATTCCGTCACTGTTACTTATTTTTTTTGAATAAATGAATTTCACTGAAGTATTGGTTTCTTAAATAGCTAAGTCTTTAAGAACCTATCAGGTTTTCTAAATCTTTTTCCCAGGTTTGAAAAGCACGCTGGTAATCGTCATTTTTATCTTTGGGATAATAGCTTTTTACAATTTTATTATTGCAAATGGCTTCAGTTAGAGAAGGATAATATCCCGCTCCATAGCCCCCCGCTTTGGCCGCACCAACGGCTCCGGTAGTTTCCACCATTTGGATTTCACAATTGAGCAAGCTCGCAATGGTATTTGCAAAAGTTTCCGATTGAAAGAGATTGTCATTTCCCACTTTGATAAGCTGAGGATTGAGTGCAAAATTTTTCAACATATTGATCCCATAATAAAAAGAAAAGGCGACTCCTTCTAAAGCTGCTCGATACAAATGTGATCGCGTATGAATATTGAATTGTAGGTTATTGATCTGCGCTCCCGTCTGCTTATTATTGATCATGCGCTCTGCGCCATTTCCAAAAGGGATGATACGCAAACCGTCCGAGCCTATCGGCACTTTGGAAAGTTGCTTTTCCATATTTCCATAATCCACATTTTTTTCCCCCGCATGGTGCTTCATCCAAGAATATTGAATGCCCGCTCCATTGATGCAAAGCAATAAACCAATCCTTGGATCTTCTTGGCTATGATTGACATGAGCAAAGCTATTGATTCTTGATTGGGGATCAAATACCTTTTTGGAAGTAATTCCATAAACTACTCCAGAAGTACCTCCTGTCGCTGCTATTTCTCCGGGGTTCATGACCCCCAGCGAAAGGGCATTATTGGGTTGATCTCCTGCGCGATAAGCAACCGGAATTCCTACCGGTAATCCACATGCTTCTGCCGCCTTTGAGTGAACCCGTCCCTGATCTGAAAAAGAATCAACAACCGTAGGAAGATAGGACCTTGGAATACCATAATGTTTGCACAAATCCATGGCAGGACTATGCGCTTCGAAATCCCAGAGTATACCTTCTGACAAACCCGATAAAGTGGTGTTGATTTCTCCGGTTAGTCTCATGGCAATATAATCGCCGGGCAACATAATTTTGTGAATTTTATCAAATATTTCTGGCTCGTTTTCTTTGACCCAACGAAGCTTAGAAGCAGTAAAATTTCCCGGGGAATTTAAGTACCGAGGTAAGCAAAAAGATGGACCTAATTCTTGGAAAGCTTTAGCTCCAATTTCTACCGCTCGACTGTCGCACCAAATGATGGAAGGACGAAGTACTTCTAGGTTTTTATCTACCAAAACCAATCCGTGCATTTGATACGAAATCCCTATTGATTTTATTTCTCTTGCCGAAATTGCCGAAGCTTCCAAGAGCTCTTTGGTCGCTTCGCAAATGGCATTCCACCAATCTTCCGGCGCTTGTTCGGCCCAACCGTCTTGATGAGCAAGCATGCTCATTTCTTTTTTGGGGTATTGACTTAAGTGAACCGTTTCTCCAGAATCTGCTTTAACCAAAGCAGCCTTGATCGAAGAACTTCCAATATCGTATCCTATAAAATACATCTAAAACTTTTTGGTAAAATTGTGTTTAATAGACCCTATTTGATTACAAACTCAGTGAAATCAAGTAAATATTATTCTATCTACTCATTATCTGTCGGAACAAAATTCCGTTTTTAAAGCTATTTATTAGCAAAAAGGTATACTACGATATTACTTCACCTCGAAGTATATATACGCCAACATTACGTCATTTTAGTATTCGGAAGGAATTTCTTCCAGATAGGTGATGAGTTTAACCGCCTTGGTGAGTTTCAATTTTTTCCGCAAGCGGTATCTTTTGGTTTCCACCCCTCGGATAGAAAGGCCGAGTTGTTGAGCCATTTCTTTAGAAGATAATTTCAAGGTAAGGAGGTAAGAAAGTTTTAAATCTTCCATACTCAGCTCGGGATGCACCGTTCGGAGTTTGGTTACATAGCCATTGGTGAGGTATCCGAGATTATCTCTAAAAGTCGTTTGCCAAACATCTTCTTTTTGCAAGCGATCAATTTTTTTTGCCAGCAAGCGCAAACGATCTTTGGTCTTTTCATTGGCGACATTTTTCAGGGTCCCTTTAAGTTCTTTTTTTAAAGTTTCTATTTCGGTTTTAAAGCGATCTAATTCCAAACTTTTGGTGATGATCTTCTGGTCTTTCAATAAAATTTCTTTTGCCAAAGAATCTTTTTGTTGTTCTAGGTTTTTGATTCTTACCGAGGCATTTTTTGAAATATTCAACACCTTATCCAGAGAAGACAACCAATAGTTATAAGCCTGATTACACAAGCCATAATTAAGACTAGGTTCATAAGATTTTATGGGGGACACTCCGATTAAAGCATCCTCGACCGAATGGTAATGCCCCAAGCCAATCCCTGAGGCTCTAGCGGCACCAACCGCCCCTGTGGTATCGTAGACATCAATCTGATTACTCAACAAAGTAGCGATGGTCATCGAAAACACTTTTGACAAAAACATATTTTCATTGCCGACTCGAATTTTATTAATCTGCAATCCCATCTCTTTTAAAATTCCAATCCCATAAATAAAACTAAACGCCACTCCTTCCAGAGCAGCCCGATACATGTGCGCGCGCGTATGTCGATTGAATTCGATATTATTGATATGGGATTCTAAATTACGATTATTAAAAATCCGCTCTGCCCCATTGCCAAAAGGCAATACACAGACTCCTTCTGATCCGACCGGCACACTCGATACCATGCGTTCCATATCGTCAAAAGATTGATTGCTTCGGGCAATTTGATTTTTGAGCCAAGAATACTGGATGCCCGCACCATTGATACAAAGTAGCACTCCAATGCGATCATGGTTTTTTTCATAATTAACATGAGCAAAAGAATTGACCCGAGACTGCATGTCATAAACTGGAGTGTCGACCACGCCATACACCACTCCAGAGGCACCACTCGTCGCTGCAATTTCTCCGGGTTTACTGACATTCAAAGAAAGAGCATTATTGGGTTGATCACCGGCGCGGTAAGCAATGAGGGTTCCTTTTTTCAAACCTGTTTCTTTCGCTGCTGACTTATTGACTTTTAGAGCATCTGTAAAAGTTCCTACGATTTGAGGCAATAAGGAAGAATCTAAGCCATAGTATTCCAGCACTTCCGTCGCTATTCTTTTCTCTTTAAAA
Organism: uncultured Saprospiraceae bacterium; assembly: GCA_964419315.1. Classification (GTDB taxonomy): domain Bacteria; phylum Bacteroidota; class Bacteroidia; order Chitinophagales; family Saprospiraceae; genus CALLVY01. The sequence continues at coordinate 10,933 of CAYQRA010000086.1, forward strand.
TTCCATAAAATCTGTTCTGACAAACCAGAGATCGTAGTCGTCAGTGCACCTGAAAATTTCATGGCAATATAATCGCCGGGCAACAAAATTTTATGAATGCGAGCGTAGATCGAGGGTTCATTATCTTTGATCCACTTGAGGCGGGAGGCCGTAAAATTTCCGGGAGAATTGAGAAAGTTTTGGAGACAAAATTTCTCCCCCATTTCTTTAAAGGCTTGTTGCCCAATGGGCACAGCGCGACTATCGCACCAAATGATAGAAGGACGCAGAACTTGATGATTGGCATCGACCAAAACCAATCCATGCATTTGGTAAGAGATGCCTACCGCCTTGATCGCTTCTGCACGAAGCTTATTCCTTTTCTTAAGAATCTTGGTGCTCTGGCAAACGTATTTCCACCAAATTTCTGGGTGCTGTTCGGCCCAGCCACTATGCCTAGAGATCACATCCAACTCCCCATCCGGGTATTGCACCTTGTCGATGACCAAACCAGAATGCGCATCAATTAATGCGGCTTGAATAAAAGCACTACCGATATCATAACCCAGAAGATACATATACGTCAAATATACGTCATAGAAAACAAATACTTGTTAGTAAAACGAAAAAAGCCTTGGATTGCTCCAAAGCTTTTTGTGCCCAGGTAGAAGTTTTGTTTGTGTTTTAGTATTAGAGTTTGTTCTAAACAATTTCGTATAAACTCTATTGGTAAGGGTTTCCTTCTGTGTGTAGCTTTCTTTGTGTTAAGTAAATGTTTGTTCAGCTATTGATTAATCATTTCTTTGTGCGATTATTAATTTTTAAAGGATGCTAATAAAGCCTTTGCTTCTTGGACGTTCCAAGCATTCTCGTATTCGCTATGAGTTGCGACTATTTCGAGGTGTTTTTTGGCGGCGGCCAGATCATTATTCATCGTATAGGCTAAGCCGAGATACCAATGCGATTCGATCTGGTAGACTTGATCGGAGTGTAGCAAGGATTGATTAAAATATTCAATGGCAGCACTTGCATTTTTTTGATACAATTGGCAGAGGCCGATGTAAAAAATCCAATTTCTACTTTGATCTAGTTCGTTGATTTTTTCGAAAGTCGTAGCAGCCTTTAAATAATCTTTGGTATAATAAAATTCTAAAGCTTGATTTTGCAATTCTTCGACAGGCCCTTTTCGGCTAATGGATTCTTGGAATGGCACACTAATATAAGCCGCTAATAATTTTTTATGATTGGGTTTTTCTTCATAAGAAAACCAAGCAAAAAGCAATAGCAGTACACTCGCCGCTGCCGCTAAGCCGCCGAGCAAAAAAGGCTTCCATTTTCGGGGACGAATGGAATGGACTTTATCGTCTTTGGTGTGCAAGTGATTCTCATTTTCTAGAATCGTGTTCCACTTCTTCTTCAGAGCGTCCTCTTCAAAATAGTCTTTAACGATCTCTTTGGTAAAGGATTCCATCTCTACTTCGGGGAGTTTACCCTTGAGGTACTTATCGAATCTATTTAAGCCGTTCATATTAAAAAATTTATCTGATATAATTCCTCTCTATTTTTCTTAGTCTTTCTTTAGAAGCTATTTGCCGTCCGTCCGCAGACGTGGTGTCTTTATTGGAAGCACTTTCGTGCTTCAGCGCCTGACGTAAAGCCAGGACTTGTAGATTGCGGGAGTGCTTAGTTATTTCTTAAAGTAAGAAGAAAATTCATGGTAGAAATTTTCTCCAAGGAAGCCCCTTAATTTATCTCGACAACGAGTCGTTTGTTTTCGAATGGCGCTATAAGATTTACTTGTTTTCTCTCCTATTTCTTTTAGGGATTGTCCTTCGTAATAGAACTGTTTGATGATCCCCTTACACTCTTCACAAAGTTTATCAATGGCTTCTCTTACCAGCACCGTAAGCTCCTCTTGAATAATTTCTTTCTCGGTTTTTTCTTCATCTTCCACATCTAAACCTTCTAATGGCAGATGATTTTCTTTCTTTCGGACTCGATGTTTAAATAATTTGCTCTTCGCTCTATTGGTAAAATAATACCCTAGATTTCCATAGAGGATCTTATCTCCCAAGAGATCTTTTCTAATCTCAATGAGGGCCTCAATGGTACAAGCGTGTGCCAATTCGGCACTTGCTTTTTCATTGTACATCAAATAAGACATACATTTTTTGAAGTGGGATAAATACACTTTTTCGATAAGCGTTTCTTCTCCATTCTTCAATTGCGCGCATAAAGTTTTAAATTCAGCTCTACTCAATCCTAGATTTTTCTTCCGATTTTCGGTACTCGGTATGGCTAGTTTGCATTCTACCTGAGTGAGTAACCAGATGGCTTTATTGGTTTCAAAAACCTGTTGATCGACCTCCATCTTTAGGATTTGCTTTTGCACTTTGCGGTAAACATCTTCGAGGATGTCCTTACTTTCGTTTTTCAACGTTGGATAAGTATTCGCAATTTTGGCTATAAAAAAATCCTTAGTTGGCGCAATGATCAATCGTTGAAAAGACTGAACATCTTTGGTTTTTAAATCTCTCTGAAGGCTTGTAATTTCTGGTATATCTAAAATTAATGGTTCGATAGGCTGTTTTTTTGAACTGACCATAA
>CAYQRA010000087.1:0-13509 GCA_964419315.1 uncultured Saprospiraceae bacterium
TCCGGATTGGCCGTAAAGACCAAAACCTTTTCTTGTTTGACCTCAAGGCCACAATTGAAAAGGGTATCAATGTATTTGAAACTTACTCGGAAAGGGCTAAACTCCAAAATGGTATCCAGACTTGGGACAGATTTATTGAGTAGATCACCAGATTCAATGAGTACTCTTTTTTCAAGACTGTCGAGTTCGGAAGCACTTCCTGAGGTCTTGCTATCTTGTTCGGAATATAAGTTAAAATAAGCTCGCAGTTTCTCGGTTTTATACTCCGAATTAAAAGCGACTAAAGAGCGCAGGTAATTTTGATCATTGTATTCAAATTCGATGATGATCCGACTGTCTTTGGTGATAAACCGCTGATTGGTAAAGGTAACATCCCCTCGATTATAATCGATCACATAATCAGCTTCTTGTCCCCTTGTAAGGAGTTCCCCATCGAGGTAAACTTTTTCGGTTCCGGAGAGAATGATGATAAACGTTTCCCCTTCATTTCCTTGTAAGCGATAAGGCCCTTGATTGCCTTCTTGTTGGACAATGGTATTGCGGGCAAATTTTCCCCGCGCAATGGCCGCACTCAATTGATTATTCCATTGTCCTTTTCCCAATTCTATATTATTACTAAAAGTAGCACCTTGTAGTTTTTTATAATAATTCATAAAATAACTATTGGGTCTAGCCAGCTCATAATCTCCAGCGATCAGCTGGCTGTTTTTTCTCTTGAGTTGGATAAAAACTCGATCAAATTCTCGGAGCTGTTGCGTATTTCCTTCCGCTTGCAAAGGACTGTTTTGATCAGAAATAGCTGCGGCGATTTCAATGTCATCTCCAAGGGTTCCGGTCATGCTCAGATTAAAAGCAGAATTAACGACCAGGCTTTGGCTATTGCCAAAAGAGATGCCATTGGTGTAGGAACCATCATATTGTAGACCAGAAAAATTAATCAATTCTTCGCCTGTATCATAGGGGGTATAATTGAAGTCCGTATAAGTTCCATCTGGTTCTGGTTGAATTTTAGTACTGTCCAAATGCTGATAGCTTTTGCTGAGGTCATAGGGAAATACTCTGAATTGGATTTTTACTTTTATACCTTTAGAAAGAGGCGGAAACTGAAGTCTTTTCCATTGCAGTTGATTGCCTTGCAAGGAATAATTTTCCGGTCCGATCTTGCTGCTATCTTGTAGATTGAAAACTTCTAAGGATTCTGCAATTACTGGCAAACTATCCAATTCTACTATTTCGGTACTCGGAAGGAGTACTTTTGTCCGCCAATTGGACAAAGCAGGCTTTTGCGCAAGTCCTTGACTGGCAAAGCAAACAGAAATAAAGAAAAGGAATAACGATTTATGCATAAGTGACAAAGGGGAAACGACCTTTTAGCGACTTGTGTTTCCTGTAAAGAAAGAGGATTTATCTTATTGACGCTTAAATTCTATCTGATACAGCACTCGGTTTAGAACGTAAAGATGCCGATTAGTTGCATAAACTAGGAAAAGAAATGATGTATTGGTCTTGACTTTTTTACAAAAAAAAGGCCGGAGCTAAGCCCCAGCCTTCTAAATATTGCATAATCCTATTTCAAAGGATCAAAGTTTTCGTTTTTCTTAAACTTAGAAAACCACCGTTTTACTCAATTGATCTTCTCCACTGTCGTTTTTAACTTTTATCGTCAAAGTATTGCTTCCCCGCTTGACGATACCGGTCGCTTTGATGACCTTGGTTTTGGTGTTGAATTCAAAGGTGGTACTGACTTTTCCATTCACCAAGAAAGTGATCTGACTCTTACTTGTGATATTGGTCGCCTTGACCACAAAACTAGTTCTTCCTGTTTCTGGAGAAAATGGATCTATCGCAGGTTCACTGATCGAAACAAAAGTCAACTTTGGCACCTTATTTTCTGGACTGATAATAATTCCTCCGAAATTGACCGAACTTTTCGCGGTTGCTTTTCCTGAAACGTTGGTCGCAATGACTTCAAAGTTACTCACACCACCTTTCAAAATTTGGGTGCTGGTCAATAAACCAGTACGCGCATCAAAAGCAAAATTAGTATTCACTCGATTATTGACTTTGAAGATAATCTGTTTCTTGGCACTTACATTTTTTACACTCACTTTTACGGTGAAGTTTTTCCCTCTGACTTTGGTATTGGGTCTTGCTGGGTTTACAAATTTGACGACTGGCTTAGCGACTAAAACGGGAGGATCATAAAATACAATAATGGAGGCATTATCCGTTCCATCGCCATTAGTAGCGGTGACTTTTATAGTGTTTTGTCCTTTGACTAATTTTGCCGTACCGCTAAAGCTGGTACCTCTAAGATTAAAGGTCGAATTGACTTTTCCATTGACCAAAAACTTCACCCCAGATTTACTGGAGATTTCTTTAATGGTTGCGTTCACGGTAGTAGATCCATTTTTCAATTGTGCTTTGTTTCTCGGGCTAGTGATGACTACCGTTGGTGGTTTGCTGGCTACGGTGTAAGTGATGCTATGGCTATCTTGATCACTTCCATCTGCATTGGTCGCTTTGACGATGATGGTGTTGTTGCCAGCACGAAGCTTCAATGGCGTTCTTAGTGTTTTATTTAAGTTATTAAAACTGAAGGTTTTAATACTCGTTCCATTCAAGCTTACACTGATTTTATTTTTGTCAGAGATGTTCAACACTTTTGCCTGTAGATTTACAGACGAATTAGTCGTACTTCTAGCGCTTGGTTGTGTAATAGTTACCTGAGGAGGATTACTTGCTTTGGTATAGGTGACAGACTTGCTATCTTGATCACTACCATCGCTGTTATTCGCTTTTACTACGATGGTATTCCTTCCTGTCTTTAGACTAACCGTAGCACTCATGATTTTAGTCTTAGTATTGAAACTGAAGTTGCTGATGCTTTTTCCATTGAGCAAAAGACTGATGTTGTTTTTACTCGTTACATTCAGAATTTTCGCTTGTACGTTTTGACTAGCCGTGGTGACCGTTTTGGCACTAGGTCTGGTGATGTTTACTTGTGGTGGATTACTGGATACCACATTATAAGTAATAGACTTACTGTCTTGATCACTGCCATCTGCATTATTCGCTTTCACTACGATGGTATTTCTACCACTTTTTAAAACCAAAGAACTGCTGACGATTTTACTTTTGGTATTAAAAGCAAAATTAGAAATGGTAGTTCCATTTAAAGTAAGTGAGATGTCTCTTTTACTATTGACATTCAGCACCTTGGCCTGCAAGCTTACATTAGGGGTAGAGCTAGTCGCCGCTACTGGTCTGGTAATATTGACCTGTGGAGGAGAACTTGATTTTTGATAGCTGATGACTTTAGAATCTTCATCTTCTCCATCTGCATTTCTTGCTTTTACGATAATGGTGTTTCTTCCATTATTGAGCACTAGGCTAGCGGTCACTAGTTTAGAACTGGTGTTGAAAGAAAATTTACTGACGGCTCTACCATTCAAGGTCAGGGTGATTCCTGATTTGCTGGTGACGTTTAAGACCTTTGCTTCTAAGTTAATATTTGGGCTACTACTGCTAGACGAAGTAGGTCGCGTGATATTTACTTGAGGCGGATTTTTAGGAGTGGTGATTTTGGTGTAATTGATATAAACTTCTGCTCGATCACTTCCAAGATTATTACTCGCTTCAATGCTAATGGTATTATTGCCATTTTGCAAAGTGATATTTTGACTCAAGGTCTCCTTATTGAAGTTGAAATTGCTAATTCTTCTTCCATTGACATAAAAACGAATATTACTTTTACTACTAACATTTTTGATGCTTGCTCTGATGTCATAGCGTTGGCTACTACTCGTAGAATTGCGTTTGGAAGGTCTGGTAAAATTAACTACCGGTGCTCTTCCCGGGTTTGGTGGCGTATAGCGGTCTTCAAAAATGATCCTTTGGTCATCACGGGCTCTACCTGCATTATTAGTGGCTTCTACTTCCACCGTATTTTCGCCAATTCGAAGGTATAGATCTGCCCGAACCGTTCGACCATCAAAATTAAAATCTCTTAAAGTTCTTCCATTGAGTCTTACTGTAATGTCGCCTTTATTCCTGACCTCTCTCACATCGGCTTCCATGCTTACTCTTTCGGTTTGGGTACGAGCTGGATTTCCACTAGGGCGAGTGATGCGCACCTCTGGGCGTCGATCATTTTGCTCCGCTTTTTTATCATAAGTGATAATGGCGTCATCCTCATCGCTACCACCACGAGTATTGGCTTTCAATTGCACATAATTTCTTCCTTTTTGCAATTTGATGTTGGCACGAACCGTACCTCTCGAAGCATCAAAAGTGAAGTTGCTTAGGTTTTGGCCATCCACATTTAACGTCAATTCTTGCTTGCGCGATACATGATCTACCTCCGCCGTAAAATCAAAATATTCATTGGGGGTGGTGACGTTTCGGTTGGGAGGGTTGGTCACCCTGACCCTTGGAGTCGCAGAGTCGTTTGGAGGTGGGGGAGTCTCATCAATTGATTCTTCATAGATGATAATCAATCTTTCCTGATCTCTACCTGCACTATTGGTTGCGGTAATGATGATCTCATTTCTACCCGGACGTAAATTCTCTTGAAATAAGCTAAAGTATTCTCTTTGGAAATTAAAAGGAACACTTTTGCCATTGACCGTACTGGTGATGTCCATTGCAGAATTGACATGTAAAATTTTGGCACCAATATCACCATAAGATTCTCGGGTTCTATACGGGTTACTGGTCGGGCGGATCATCTGGATGATTGGTGGCTGCATCTTTTTGCGAGTCCCTGCATCTATGATCCATCTCATGTGCAGATTGGTATAATGGTGAAGGTCATTATTGCTAGTCGCAAGATTGTCGTTTTTCCATTTCTGACCATCCAATAAATCTGTTTGTGCAAAAGTCAATTTATGTCCCAATCCCATGGAGAATCTAGGGGTAAATTGATAACCCAATTCGATTCCAAGCTCTGGCATAAAACCGATCTTGGCGGTGTTTTCAAAACCTTGTGCATCCGTTTCATAAACCCCATCTAAAACATTATCTCTTAGAAAAGACTTTTTAAAGGAAACGGGATCACGTGGATTGAGTGCGAGATAATCCGCACTGTATAAACCGTCCGAATCACTTTGGTCAATTTTTGTTTTGTAAATGTCTAATCCCAAGCCACCAAAAAGCGCCAAGTTAATATTGGTTTTTTCGCGCAGGCGATTGAAGTGTAAAACCCCTTCTAAGGCCAATTCCCCTTTTTCGGTACGGTGATTTTGGTATACAAAACCAGGACCTCCATTGGCTTCGGTATAATTAATCCCATTCCCTAAATCCCCATTGAGCGCATCGTTATTATCGATACCAAAAGACTGGGCATGATCCAGACCATAAGTACGGTCATATAAAAAACGACCACGTGCATCGAAGCTAAATATAGCTCCTGGCTTATAATAAAGATTCTTGGCTAAGGTAGCACCCACTCCCCATCCTTGCCAGTCTATTGGAACATCACTTTGTTGATAGGCCCAACCTCCATTGAGACCGAAGGTCCAGTAGCCCGGTTGTCTTACCGAATTGGATTCTTGCGCTTGGATACTGTTTAGGGAAATTAAGAGCAATGCTAAGCTTAGTAAATGCTGGATGGTCTTTTTCATAATCTCGGGATTTAGTATTTTTCAATGTCGCTAATTAGACTTGCTTTTAACTTTAAAGTAAAATTTTTTTGAATAGCGTTGCAATCGCTTTTCGCTCACTTGTTAAGACCTAAGAAAGACGGTTTTTACTGAAAAAAGTAAGGAGGAAGTGAGAACCTATTTGTTAAAAGCTTGAAAATGTGGAATTTAGGTTTTATCTGATTTTCAAAATTGGCCTGCAATATATATTAAAAGGAAATAATAAGTGTTAAAAAAGTAATATCAATTCCCTTTGTTTAACAGAATTTTATAGCCTTTTGACTTATTCTTAAGTCCCTAAAATTGGACTAAATGGGATAATAATTGAAAAAAACTAAAATTTAATGATCATAATTGAAATTTCTCCTGCATTACTTTCGGAAAATATTTATCTTTGGTATTCTTAGATCCCTCCCGAATCAAGAAACATCCCAAACCGCTATTACCGATATTGTAGAAATGCTGAATTTTACTAGCGATTTGACCCATGAACAAAACTCTTACTATGTACAAACCATTACTCTTTTGGTTTATAGCTATCTGCTTTTGTGGCACCCTCTCAGCCCAAGAGTACAGAACTATCGACGGGACGAACAATAACACTACCCACCCAACTTGGGGAGCAGCGAACCACGAAATCCAAAAATGGGTAACGAATGGCTATGAAGATGGGATTTCCTCTCCCGGAGGTACGGCCAGACCCAATCCCAGATTACTCAGTAATATTTTATTTGATCAAAATGGCAATACTATTGACGATGCCTTGGAGTTGAGCGACTTTATATGGGTGTTCGGTCAGTTTATCGACCATGAAACGGTTGTCGTACGGAATGATCCGACTGAAGTGGCTAATATTCTAATCAATTTTGATGATCCAGATTTTAATCCAGGTGGTGCTATTCCAGACGTAGAAATAAAAATGTTTAGGTCTACAGAGGCGCCAGGGACGGGTACGGATGTGAATAACCCTAGAGGCAATATCAATGGAATTACTTCTTGGCTTGATGGTTCTGCCGTTTATGGTTCTGATTTGGAGCGAGCAAATTGGCTCCGATCTTTTTCTGATGGAAAATTAAAAACCGCAACAGGTAATCTTTTACCTTACAACACTACAACAGGAGAATTTGTAGATCCTATTGATCTCGATGCACCGCATATGGAGGACGAGGTAGGTTTTGCTTCTCGCTTGTTTGTAGCTGGAGATGATAGAGCGAATGAACAACCGCTATTGATCGCTATGCATACGCTCTTTGTGCGAGAGCATAATCGGCTTTGTGATGAAATTATTGCCAAGCACCCCGGATGGAATGATGAACAGATTTATCAACATGCCCGTAAAATCGTAGGTGGACTTATCCAAAATGTGACGAATAACGAGTGGTTGCCTGCTATGGGCGTTCACTTACCGGATTATACGGGTTATGATCCTACCATCAATGGAACCGTCGCTAATGTGTTTTCTGCAGCAGCGTTCCGCTTGGGACATACCTTGTTGAATTCCTCTCTAATGCGGCTAGATAGCAACGGCGAAGTGATTCCTGAAGGAAACCTGACTTTGCTGCATTCCTTTTTTAACCCTTCCGTCATACCTGATGTTGGAGGCCTAGATCCTTACTTCAAGGGAATGGCTGTGCAAATCGGACAAGAGTTAGATTGTAAAATCGTAGAGGATATCCGAAGTTTTTTATTCGGGGTTCCTGGTGCAGGTGGTTTAGACCTTGCAGCAATCAATATCAATAGAGGAAGAGAAAGAGGATTGCCGGATTTTAATACTATTCGAGAAGACTTGGGACTAACTCCTTATACGACGTTTTCGGAACTGAATTCTGATCCAGCCGCAGCGGCAGAACTAGAAAGTGCTTATACCGACCTCAATGATATTGATCCTTGGGTCGGGATGTTGGCAGAGGATCATATGGACAATGCCCTTTTTGGAGAAACCGTGATGGAGATAATGAGTCGACAATTTACGGTACTGCGAGATGGAGATCGCTTTTATTTTGAAAACGATCCAGCACTAAGTGCAGAAGAAATAGCAGACATTAAGGCTTCGACCATGCGGATGATCGTGATGAGAAATACAGGGATCGAAATCATGCAAGAGAATGTATTTTTGGCAATGCCCCATGATTCAGTTTGTAATCCACAAGGTTTACAAGCGGATATTAGTGGTACCATTACCAATCAAAACAACGAGGAGATCAATAATGTAAAGGTAGAAATCAAAGACATTTATAATGTCAGCTCTACCATTACTACGGGAACCGATGGTCAATTTGATTTTCCTGATTTGGAAAGTTGTAAATATTACCGAATTACCCCAAAATTGGATAATGGTGACCGCAATGGCACAAGTGTTCTGGACATAGTGCTGATTTCCCGACACCTGATCGGTCTGCAGCCTTTGACTTCTCCTTACCAATATATAGCAGCGGATGTAGATGGAAATGGAGCGCTAAGTACCTTTGATATGATTGATCTACAACGACTCTTGTTGTACATGGATAATGAGTTTCCTAATAACACTTCTTGGAGATTTGTGGATGCAGATTATACCTTTATGAATCCTCAAGCCCCCTTGAGCGAAGATTTTCCAGAGCATCGGATCGCGGAAATGTTAAGTGCCAACGAACTTTTTAACTTTGTCGGGGTCAAAATCGGGGATATTGATGGAAATGCAAATCCTGGTTTTGATAGCAATGACGCGCAAAGTAGAGCATTACCGGATCAATTGATCTTTCAAACGGAAGAGCAAGTGTTTGCAGAAGAAGAGTTGGTCTATGTCGAGCTCGACGCTGATGATATATCCAATATTCTAGCTTTTCAATTTACTTTAGATTATGATGATGAAGTCTTAGAGTTTTTAGATCTAGAAGCTTGGGATAAGGGAGCTTATGCGCATTCTGGAACCCAAAGTGCTTTGACTTTATTGTGGAATAGCTATCAACAGGAAGCGAAGAGTATTCGCTTAAAATTTCAGGCAAAAGCACCTGGTCGTTTGAGTGATGTCTTCGCCTTGAACTCTGATTTGTTGAGTGCGGAAGCTTATGATGATCAATTGCAGGCAGGAAGTGTTGAATTGGAATTTCTTGGAAATGAAGAAGCGCCGGAGGTTTTCCATTTATTACAAAACCAACCGAATCCTTTCCAAGAAGGCACCAATATTCGTTTTTATTTGCCAACTTCAGGCAATGCAACCCTCACTCTTTTTGGATTAAATGGACAAAAAATACTCGAACAGGAAAATACTTTTGTTGAAGGCAAACAAGAGATTAGACTTGAAAGTCAACTGTTCTCGGCTCCGGGAGTCTATTATTATCAATTGGATACTGCTTTTGGTAGTGAAACGGGAAAAATGGTGAAAATTGCCAGATAAACCCTTGGCTACCAGAATGGCTGCAATAAATTTTTAGCCAAAAATCAAAAATCTACTAAAAATATATTGTTTTTATTTCTTATAATTGGCTTTGGGAGTATTCCCAAAGCCAATTATATTATTATGTCTGATTTATATCCAAATTTACTGAATCCACTGGATCTTGGTTTTACAAAATTGAAAAATCGAGTACTGATGGGTTCTATGCACACGGGACTTGAAGAAACAAAGAATGGTTTTGAAAAGATGGCCGCTTATTTTAGCGAAAGGGCTCGTGGAGAAGTAGGACTCATCGTCACAGGTGGAATAGCACCCAATCGCGCGGGCTGGGTAGGTCCTTTTTCTGCAAAGATGTCGACCAACTCAGAATCCAAAAAACATAGAATCATCACCAAAGCAGTTCATGCGGATGGTGGAAAAATATGCATGCAGATTTTGCATGCCGGCAGATATGGCTATCACCCATTAGCGGTTGCTCCAACCTCGATAAAATCTCCTATTTCCCCTTTCAAACCTTGGAAACTAACTTCCAGAGGCGTTGGCAATACCATTAAAGATTTTATCAATTGTGCCGCTTATGCGCAAGAAGCTGGATATGATGGAGTAGAAGTAATGGGCTCAGAAGGCTATTTGATCAACCAATTTATCGTTTCCAAAACGAATAAGAGAAAAGATGACTGGGGAGGAAGTTACGAGAAAAGAATTCGATTCCCAATCGAAATCGTCCGAGGTATTCGCGAAAGAGTAGGCCCCAATTTTATCATTATCTATCGCTTGTCGATGTTGGATTTGGTCCATGATGGAAGTACTTGGGAGGAAGTAGAATTATTGGCAAAAAAGATTGAAGAAGCGGGCGCTACAATTATCAATACCGGTATTGGTTGGCATGAAGCTAGAGTACCTACCATTGCGACGATGGTTCCACGAGGTGGTTTTAGTTGGGTGACCAAAAAAATGAAGGGAGTTGTCAATATTCCTTTGATCACCACCAATAGAATCAATACCCCAGAGGTGGCCGAAAAAATTCTGGCAGATGGCCATGCCGATATGATCTCGATGGCGCGACCATTTCTGGCCGATTCTGATTTTGTGAAAAAAGCCAGAGAAAACCGAGCCGATGAAATCAATACTTGCATTGGTTGTAATCAAGCTTGTCTCGATCATGTTTTTCTTCAAAAAACAGCTTCCTGTCTGGTAAATCCGAGAGCTTGTCATGAAACGGAGTTGAATTATTTACCTACCAAGCAAAAGAAAAAAATAGCCGTAGTGGGTGCTGGGCCAGCTGGTTTGGCTTGTGCAACGGTAGCCGCAGAGCGAGGCCATGAAGTTCATCTTTTTGAAAGTGCTTCGGAGATTGGCGGTCAGTTTAATATGGCCAAAAGAATTCCAGGAAAAGAAGAGTTTTACGAAACGCTTCGCTATTTTAAAAAGCAAATAGAACTGACCGGAGTAGTGCTACATTTGAACACTCGCGCAGGAGTAGAGGAATTGACGAATGGAGGATTTGAAGAAGTGGTATTGGCCACGGGAGTAAATCCTCGACAATTGAATATCTCCGGAATTGATCATCCGAAAGTATTGACTTATATAGAAGTATTGGCTGGACAAAAGCCTGTTGGAAAATCAGTAGCGGTTATTGGCGCAGGAGGAATTGGTTTTGATATTGCCGAATACCTCAGTCATGAAGGAGAAGCATCGAGTGAAAATCTATTACTGTTTTTAAAAGAATGGGGCGTAGACAAAGAGTATAAAAATCGCGGAGCTATCGTCGCTCCGGCTCCCGAATCTTCTGCCAGAGAAATATTTTTACTCCAAAGATCGCGAGGTAAATTGGGTGCCAAATTGGGGAAAACAACGGGATGGATTCACCGTTCCAGTTTGAAGATGAAGAAAGTCAATATGATCAGTTCGGTGCGCTATCAAAAAATTGATGAAGAAGGCTTGCACATTACCATTAAAGATAAACCGCGAACTTTGGCAGTGGATAATGTCATTATCTGTGCAGGACAGGTGCCTCTGCGAGAACTTCAAGAACCACTTGCGGAAAAAGGAATTAAAGTGCACTTGATCGGCGGAGCCGATGAAGCTTCCGAATTGGATGCCAAAAGAGCTATCGATCAGGGATCGAGATTGGCGGCTGGTTTTTAAAAAACACACCTTGTTAAATACTATGCTTTACTTAAGCACGATCTGTCGTGCAGCTCCAAACTGTGCGACAGATTATACGCCCAATTTCTAGCGAAAAAGCGAAAATATTTATCAGAGAACCACATTTTTAAAAGAGACGAAGTACTCTAATTTCCCCTAGAAAATGATTGGTAAGTGCAGAATGGGGCTTTGTTAAAGGCGTTACTACGGATTCCTAAACATCATCAATCCAATGCTTTCGCATGTTTCCAACGGCGATGCGACCACAGCCAAGCTTCGGGTTGTTGTCGAATACTTTGCTCTAATGCTTTGCGGTATTTTTGGGTAATGGCCTGAGGCTTTTCCTCCGCTGGATTTTCGGAAAGCAATTGGAACGTAATTTCATAATGGCTCGATCCTTTACGTTGAATGTCAAAATAGTAAACGGGATAATTGCTTTTCCGAGCGATTTTTTCTGGGCCATTGAGAAAGGGCGTAGAGCGTTGGAAAAAAGGAATCCAATGTGCGGCTTCTAGATTAGAAGGTGTTTGATCGGCGATCAGAACAAAGAGACTGGCTTGATTTTTATATTGAATCAATGCCCGACCAGTTTGGTTCATATTGCGAAGGTGAAGTCCGTGGCGGCATCTGCGTTGGCAAAGAAATTTTTCAATGCGCTCATTTTTGATGGGTTTATAAATCCCGACCACCGTTGCCGAAACCCAAAGCGGAAAAGAAAGACTGCCCCATTCCCAATTGCCAAAATGCCCACCAAGGATAATGGCTGATTTTCCTTCCTCTTGCAAAGTCGCAAAGATATCCGCATTCAAAAAACGATACCGCTTTTTCAAATCCGGAGCACTCATACTCAAGCCTTTGATGGTTTCCAAAAGTACCTCTGTGAATTGGCGGTAAAAACCTTGAACGATTTTTTTGATTTCCGCATCAGACTTTTGTGGGAAAGCGATTTTGATATTTTGTACAACCACCTTCTTTCGATAGCCGATTCCATAATACAATAGCAGATAGATGATTCTTGACAGTCCAGTCAGAATAGGAAAGGGGAGTAATGAAAAAATGCCAACCAACACTCGTAGAAGGCTATATTCAATCCATTGCATCATTTATCAAATAGTTGCTTTATTGGCCTTGTAAAAATCCATCTTATAAAAGTGGATTTTAAAACGACTTTTGCACAAAAATAGGTTTTTAGTATTGCTTAAAGAATAACTTCTTAGTTTAGGTCCAAATGGACTGCGAAGCAGGAAGGGGAGGAGCCTTTGTCTAACTAATTGAAAGTGAGGTGAATTTAAGTGGGGCTGGACAAGCTGAAAGGTGTTCAAAGAGGACTTTATTTTTTTAACAATACTTATTCGTGAAAAGTATTAAGATAATACGAAATGGATGCTTATCTTTGGAGTCTTCGAGAACCAACACCTCTGACCTGTTGTTGGCAAGATTTTCTAAAAACACGCTCAATTAGGTGTTTGAAGTTTTGTCAAATTGGGTTATCCCGTTTTCTGGTCTTTTGACCGAACTGATCTAAATGTGTCTACTATCCCCTTTGGGAATTATTCAAAACGAAACAAGGACACTCATTCAAAAAACTTAAAAGAACGTAACATTTAACGCTGTATAAATGTACAACTTGTATTGAACCTGAGGTTCAAAGAAGCCAATCTTCGATTGCTAAGGAATACCGAAAAGGTATAAGACAAGTTCACCACCCAGCATAAAAAAGCATACACTAAAACAGGCTAGCGTTAATTTGATGGCTGATTTAGTGAAAACATAGAATACATTTTTTAATCTTATTGAACGCTGAGATAAATTATAATCCACATTAGATATACTCGGAAATTAAGATTTTTCGGTATAGTGGCATCGGTTTTGTATGGATTAAGTGTTAGTAATTCCTAATATTTTAGGAAATTCGTGGCACTTTTGCCGCAATACCCGATACTCAGGGCATATAAGGAGTATTTGTATTTGCTCAATTACTCTACCAAAAACCTACTGAAATTATGCAGACTGTGCAGACCGTAAAGACTATTATTGCCGATGATCACCATTTGTTTATTGCTGGATTAAAATCCATTTTACAAGGGTCTGAAAAGGTTGATTTTGAAATAATTGATGTGGCCCACGATGGGGAAGAATTATTGACAAAACTCAAGCGATTAGATCCTGAATTACTCATTCTGGACCTCAATATGCCAGAGAAAGATGGTCTTGATGTATTGACCGCCATTCGTCAGCAAAATAAAGAATTGAAGATTTTGGCCCTCACGATGTACGATGATTCTAAAATCGTCAAATCAGCTTTTAAGTCAGGTGTAGATGGTTATGTGTTGAAAAATGCCG
>CAYQRA010000088.1:0-13471 GCA_964419315.1 uncultured Saprospiraceae bacterium
GGCCGATCAATACAGAGATGTTCGACATTTCTCCAACACCCTCTTCAACATCATGAGAGGAGGAATCTTCGATTATAATTATCAAATCGAAAACTGGGATTTTTCAAAATATCTTGCCGCAGCCAACCACAAGGTCTTTCAGCAAAATGCTGTATTCGTCAATCCCTTACCCGATCAGTTCTCTTTTTTCCAACTCAAAGAATGGTGTAAAAAAATACCAGATCCAGATTTAAAAAGGTTGTGTTTGGAATACTTACCATTGAGTTTTAGTCGAAGACATGGCGACCCAAGTAGACCCTGGAATAAGTTTTCTATCAATACTCGAAGTGAGATAGATGGCTCCAAAATTTTGGATTACGAAGGAAACTGGCGGGATATTTTTCAAAACTGGGAAGCCCTCGCCCATGCCTATCCGGCCTTTATTGAAAGCATGGTCCTCAAGTTTTTAAATGCTTCCACCTTTGATGGATACAATCCCTACAGAGTTACCAAAAGTGGTTTTGACTGGGAGGTTATCGAACCAGACAATCCTTGGTCTTATATTGGTTATTGGGGAGATCATCAAATAATTTATTTATTGAAATTTCTTGAATTTTTCAATGCCTATGCTTCCGATGGCTTACAAGAATATTTTGATCAAGAAATTTTCGTTTACGCCAATGTGCCCTATAAAATAAAACCCTTTGCGGAGCTACTCGCCAATCCTAAAGACACCATCGAATTTGATAAAAAACTAGATGCAAAAATCCGAGCAAAGAAAATGGCGATAGGTGCCGATGGCACTTTATTGAATGATAAAAAAGACGAGATACATCGAGTCAATTTTATAGAAAAAATATTAGCGACGCTGCTTTCCAAGATCTCTAATTTCATCCCGGAGGGAGGCATTTGGATGAACACCCAACGTCCGGAATGGAATGATGCCAATAATGCTTTAGTTGGCAATGGTGTTTCTATGGTGACCCTTTATTACACCAGAAGATTTCTTGTTTTTTTCCAAGAAATCTTAGCTAGTTCTATGATAGATAGCGTGGAAATCTCCGAGGAATTATTGGTCTTTTTCGAAAGTATCCTGGAAGCATTCGCATCCAAAAAACATTTATTAAAAGGGCCTATAAATGATGTAGAGCGATCTTCTTTATTGACAAAATTAGGCGAGGCTGGAGGCAGCTTCCGAGCACAGATTTACACCCAATCCTTTTCTGGTCAAAAGCAGCCAATAGAACTAGATAAAATCTCCGCATTCATTGACTTAAGTATTCAATTTGCGGACCACAGTATCCGTGCCAATCAACGAAAAGATCACTTATACCACGCCTATAACCTGATGTCGGTAAAGAGTGAAAACGAAGTATCCCTATCGCATTTGAATGAAATGCTAGAAGGACAAGTAGCCGTTCTTAGTTCTGGATACCTAAGTGCGCAATCATCTTTAGCGGTACTTAATGGCTTAAAGAAAAGTCAATTATTCAGAGCAGATCAATACAGTTATTTGCTTTACCCCAACAAAGATTTAGCAAGATTCATGGATAAAAACCGCATCCCTAAAAAGGCGGTTGAAAACTCTAAACTACTTCGTCAATTATTACAAAATGGTTCCACGACAATCATTGAAAAAGACATTAAAAACGAATACCATTTTAATGGTTCTTTTAAAAATGTCAATGACTTAGCGGCCGCCTTGGATCAACTTTCTGATCCTTCCTTTAAAAATCTGGTGAGCGAAGAGAAAGATCAAATCTTGCAAGTATTTGAAGCAGTTTTTAAACACAAAGAATTTACGGGTCGATCAGGCACTTTTTATGGTTATGAAGGATTGGGATCTATCTATTGGCACATGGTTTCAAAATTGCAATTGGCCGTTCAAGAAACTTGTCTGAAAGCAATCGCCAATAAAGAAGAGGAAAGTATCATTGGCGGTTTATTAGAACATTATTATGAAATCAACGAAGGCATTGGGGTACATAAATCGCCGTCTCTTTATGGAGCTTTTCCAACAGATCCATACTCTCACACTCCTGCTGGCAAGGGAGCTCAACAACCCGGAATGACGGGTCAAGTCAAAGAAGATATTTTAAGTCGCTATGGAGAGCTTGGGATTTTCATTAAGAAAGGCATCCTAGTTTTTAATCCGTGTATGTTGCGAAAAAATGAGTTTTTACAAACTGCGCAAACCTTTAAATACAAAAATGTAAACAGAGTAGAAAAGGAGATCCACTTAAAAGCAAATTCCATTTGCTTCACTTATTGTCAGGTGCCCATAATTTATGAATTGGGAGAGAAAAATCAACTGCGTATAATCGATCAACAGGGAGAAGAAATTTCTTTTGATTCCTTGCAATTGGATCAGCAATTTAGTCAACAAATTTTTGCCAGAAAAGGCACTATTGATCGAATAATCATAACATTAAAACAGGAGGTATTGAAGTAAACAACAAAGAGTTAAAGATAAATTTCAAAACAGATTAAAACCAAAAAATGAGATCAACTATAATAAAAAACGGCTATGCAAAAATCTGTATGAGTTTTATCTTAATGCTCTTTTTTTCTTGTCAAAACAAAGTCAATAAAAAAGATTCCAATAATTTTCAATCAATCAAAGAGGTGACAGCAAAAGACATTTTAGGAAATGAGAATTATCTAGCCATTTCCTTTGGCGGATACCGGAAAAATTCACGGGATGTACAACCAACAGTAGATCAACTCAAGGAGGATATGAAAATAGTATCCGCCATGGGAGTAAGAATCATCCGAACCTATCAAACCAAATTGGCACACGCTTCCAATGTGGTAAAAGCAATCCATGAATTAAAAAAAGAAGATCCAAGTTTTGAAATGTATGTCATGCTAGGGGCATGGATAGATTGTAAAAATGCTTGGACTGAAAACCCAGACCACACCCAAGAAAACGAGCCCGCCAATGCTGCGGAGATAGCAAGAGCAGTTGCTTTGGCAAGTAGTCATCCAGACATTGTAAAAATCATAGCAGTTGGAAATGAAGCCATGGTCAATTGGGCAGCATCGTATTATGTGCAAGCTCCTATTATTTTAAAGTGGGTCAATCACTTACAAGACCTGAAGGACAAGGGACAACTGAGCAAGGACCTATGGATTACCAGTTCCGACAATTTTGCTTCTTGGGGAGGTGGAGAAAATGTTTACCACACCGAAGACCTTAAGGCATTGGCAAAGGCGGTCGATTATATTTCCTTACACACCTACCCCATGCACGACACGCATTATAACCCTAGCTTCTGGGGCGTCGCGGAAAGCGAAAATGAGCTTTCCCAAAGATTTAAAATTTTAAAGGTAATGGAACGTTCCGTCTCCTATGCGATGGCTCAATACGACAGTACGGCCAATTATCTCAAAAGTATAGGAATTAACAAACCGATTCACATTGGAGAATCTGGATGGGCCAATGCTTCCAATAGCTTTTACGGACCAGAAGGAAGCAAAGCCACAGATGAATACAAGCAAGGACTTTATCACCTAATGCTGCGAGCAGCCACAAAGCAAAGAGGGATTTCTTGTTTTTACTTTGAAGCATTCGATGAACCTTGGAAGGATGCCCAAAACCCTGGCGGATCAGAAAATCATTTTGGCCTTTTTACAGTAGATGGGCAAGCCAAATATGCTTTATGGGATTTGGTGGACCAAGGTGTTTTTGATGGATTGACTCGGGACGGAAATAGTATTCGAAAAACCTATAATGGTGATAAAGAAAAATTGATGAACAGTGTAAAAATACCAGTAACAAAAAATACGCTAACGAGCTGGTAGGCATAAAGATCAATAAACCTAACTCCAAAAAAACGCTTCATGAAAAAAGTAAAATTTCTTTTATTGTCTCTCCTTCTTTTACAATTCTTCGGTATGAACCTAAGCGCACAAATAGACAGCGATCAGTTGCCCGTAAAAGTTTATGAAACATCGCTTGCTGGAAATCAATTGCAACTGTTAGAAGACTTTAGCGAAGAAGGCACCGCACTTAGTATAAAATTACACCCTGAAAAAAAATTCCAAACGATCACTGGATTTGGCGGATCATTTACGGAAGCGTCTGCCTATCTGCTCAATCAACTGAGCAAGGGCAATCGAACAAAAATTTTGGAGGCTTATTTTGGAGAAAATGGCGCGAGGTATTCCCTCACCAGAACACATATGAACTCCTGTGATTTTTCCTTAAGCAACTATTCCTATGCTCCGATTGCCGATGATAAAGAGTTGAAGCATTTTAGCATCCAAGAAGATCAAGCAGATTTGATTCCTATGATCAAAGAGGCTATGGCGATATCAAAAGAGGGCTTTAAAATTCTGGCTTCTCCTTGGACGGCACCACCTTGGATGAAAGACAATAAAGATTGGCGCGGTGGAAAATTATTGCCAGAATACGCCGATACTTGGGCCCTGTTTTTTTCAAAATACATAGATGCTTATAAAGCAGAAGGTATTGACATTTGGGGATTTACGGTAGAAAATGAGCCTTTAGGCAATGCCAATAATTGGGAAAGCATGCATTTCTCACCAGCAGAAATGACCACTTTTGTGCAAAATCATCTTGGTCCAAAATTGGAAGCGGATGGTCATCAAGTAAAAATATTGGGCTATGATCAAAACCGTGGAACAGAACTGGAACACTGGATAGACGTGATGTTTGCAACGGAAGCATCCTCCAAATATTACAGCGGGACGGCTATCCATTGGTATGCCAGTACCTACGATCATTTTCCTGCCTCTCTGCAATATGCGCACCAAAAAGCACCAGACAAACACCTTATCCAATCTGAAGCCTGTGTGGATTCAGAAGTTCCAAAATGGAAAGACGATGCTTGGTATTGGTCTAAAGAAGCAACCGATTGGGGTTGGGATTGGGCGCCAGAAAATGAAAAACATTTACACCCAAAATATGCACCTGCTAATCGTTATGCGCGAGACATTATTGGCTGTCTCAATAATCAAGTAGATGGCTGGATCGATTGGAATATGGTTTTGGATACCCAAGGTGGTCCCAACTGGTTTAAAAACTGGTGTGTTGCTCCGGTGATTGTTGACCCCGAAAAAGATGAAGTCTATTTTACGCCACTCTATTTTATCATGGCTCATTTTAGTAGATACATTAGACCGGGAGCCAAGCGAATTCATTTTGAAAATGCCGATCCTAGTCTATTGGTCACCGCAGCCGAAAATCCAGATGGAAGCATTGCGGTGGTCCTCTTTAACCAGCATCAGGAAGCAAAAAATATAAGCTTAGCATTAAATAAAAAATCAACATTTATTCGCATCGACAAACAAGCCATTCAAACCCTAATCATCGATAAAAACCAATAAAATGTCGCAAGCTCAAAACATCGCCAGAGGAAAGGTTCCCTTTCTGCAAAAGTTTTCCTTCGGAACAGGACACTTGGTCTTAAATCTCTTACCGGGAGCCTTAGGTATTTTTATGTTCTTTTTGCTTTCTGCCTTCGGAATGGATCCGTTTTTAGCTGGACTTTTGGGAGGGCTCCCCAGATTATTTGATGCTATTACCGACCCTATAATGGGATACATCACAGATAATACCAAATCTAAATATGGTCGGAGACGCCCCTACATTTTCGTAGGGGCGATCTTAAGCGGTATTTTATTTGCCGTTCTTTGGCAGCTCGATGCTGAGAATTCCCAAATGTATAACTTCTGGTATTTTCTGATTTTATCTATGATTTTCCTGATAGGAAATACCATGTTTGCTACCCCACTAATTGCATTGGGTTATGAGATGACTTCTGATTATAATGAACGGACTCGTCTGATGGCATTTTCCCAAACCATTGCACAAATTGCGTGGATGGTTGTTCCTTGGTTTTGGGTAGTCATTGCCTCTCCCGATATTTTTCCTTTAGGGGCAGAAGAAATTAGTCGCATTGGCGAACTCGGCTTAAGCGCAGAAGAAACTAAGCGAAGTACAGAACAAGCTTTACAGGCAAATGGTGTCCGAAAATTATCCATTGTCGTCGGAGTGGTCTGTATGGTATTGGGGATATTACCAGCTATTTTCTGTAAAGGAATTGATGCCTCCCAAATGGCCAATCGCAAGGAACTTTCTTTTTCCAAAATGTTTGACAATTTAACAGACCTGTTTGCAAGTATTATTCAGGTGTCCAAGAATAAACCTTTTATGAAACTATGTGGTGCTACCTTTTTGGTATTCAATGGTTTTCAATTGGTCGCTTCTTTTAGCTATTTTATTATCGTTTATTATATGTTCAACGGAGACTTTGGCTTGGCGGGAAATTGGCCGGCTTGGTTCTCTACCGTCAGTGCCTTTGCGACTGCCTTCATGGTCATTCCGGTCATTTCTTTTTTGGCCAACAAGTACGGAAAACGCAAAGCTTTTATTATTTCCACCGTCATCTCAATCGTAGGTTATATTTTAAAGTGGTGGGGATTTGATCCAGGAAATCCTTGGTTGATGTTTATGCCAATCCCATTGATCTCTTTTGGAATCGGAGGACTTTTCACCCTCATGATGAGTATGACCGCAGATGTATGTGACTTGGACGAATTGGAGAATGGCATGCCGCGAAAAGAAGGAACCTTTGGTGCCATTTATTGGTGGATGGTAAAATTAGGGCAAGCCATTGCATTGGTCTTAGGTGGATTGGTTTTAAAGCTGGTAGGCTTTGACCAAAACGCAGCTATTCAAACTGCCGAAACTATGGTCAATCTAAGGATCGCAGATATTTGTATTCCTGCCTTGACGGCAGCAATAGCGGTTTGGGTGATGTGGGATTATGGCCTTTCTGAAGATCGAGCCAAAGAAATTAAAAAAACATTAGTCGAACGTCGAGGAGAATTATAAGTCTTCTATTTACAATAACTTCAATGGAAACTTTCCTTTGGTTGGTTTCCAATAAAATTCGATTAAAAAAAATAAAGCATGTCATTCAGAAGAGAAAAACTACTATCGCTAGCAGGTATTAATCCTCTTGAAATATCCTCGGAAGAATTAGCGCAATTATTTAAAACCACTTTGGAAAATGGCATGCATGGCATCTGTTTTAGTGCTTACGAAGATGGACAATCACCCGGTCACATCCTACAGGAAAAATTGGTGAGACGGCGTATCGAAAAGCTCCAAGCATACAGTAAATGGGTTCGCTCTTTTTCTTGTATAGAAGGCAACGAATGGGTGCCCAAGATAGCCAAAGAAAATGGAATGAAGACTTTGGTCGGCGCTTGGTTGGGAGAAGATTTGGAGATGAACGAAAAAGAAATCAAAGCCTTGATTGATTTGGCGAAAGCGGGCTACGTAGATATTGCGGCCGTTGGAAATGAAGTTTTGTACCGAGGAGATCTTCCGGAGGAACAATTATTAAAATACCTTTATCGAGTCAAGGCTGCCTTGCCGGAAGTGCAGGTGGGCTATGTGGATTCCTATTATGAGTTTAGAGATCATCCAAAAGTATCCGAAGCCTGTGATGTCATTTTGGCCAATTGTTATCCCTATTGGGAAGGATGTCCCATTGAGCATTCTTTGGTCTATATGAAAGAGATGTATCGCATTGCTCAACAAGCCGCCAAGGGTAAAAAAGTAATCATCACAGAAACTGGGTGGCCGAGTGAAGGTGGGGCTTTAAAGGCCGCTTTGGCTTCTAGGAATAATAGCATCCAATATTTTATCAATGCCCAACAATGGTCGACCACAGAGGGCATTGAGATGTTCTATTTTTCTTCTTTTGACGAATCTTGGAAGGTGGAAGCGGAAGGTGGCGTGGGGGCTTATTGGGGTTTGTGGGATAAGGATGAGGTCTTGAAGTTTTAGGAAGAAACTAATCTTTATCCTGAAAAGCATTTCTCCAATCTAAACCTTTTTTATCCCAATCCTTAAGCAGCGTTGTGATCGGTACTCCGCCATTCCTTACCCCTACTAGTCCGCTTCTATGCAGCGCAATCAAATCCCAATGATTATTAAAGCAAGGCGATCCTGATGAACCGGCCTCTGTAATAGTTTTGTAATAGAGTCGAGATTGAAGTTCATTCATTTCTATAATGCTCTCGGTATCCAATGCTAGTTTTAAAGGCGTACCATCTGGATGTTGAACGATAAAAAGAGGGGCATCCTTGCGATAGTTTAAAGAAAAGTCCTCTTGGATTTCTGGCATTTTTATAAAGCCTCTTTCCTCCAGTGGATATTCTAATTTCAACAAGGCATAATCCAAATTGGCGGGAGTTTCATAAGTATCATATCCGACCAAAGCATTTTCTGCTAAACGATAAACGCTTCCTTCTAAGTCGGCTCTGTTTGCCTGTAATTTCTTAAAATCAAAGCGTAAGGAAACATCTGAGAAAGTGAATTTTTTATTAATTACTTTTTCGACGACATGGTAATTCGTCAGGACGATATCCGGAGCAATTAAAAAACCCGTACCAGATCCATCATCGGCGATTTCGATTTTGCAAACTTGTTTTTCAATAGCTAGTAACTTAGGCAACCAATCCTGCAGAGAAAGAAATTCATCCTCCTTTCGGATTTTGGCTTCTAAGTCTTCTCTATCAAAATCTCGGATGGCTAATCCTATCGATTTTTCAAATTCAATTAAGGGAGGATTACCAGGATTTTGTTTTCTGGCACCTTGGACTAATTCATAGAGCCAACCTTCGGCCTCCGCCGTCTCAATCAAATCAAAAGTAATTTTCTTTAGGGCTCCGGTTCCAACTATTTCTTCCAGCCGTTTATCCAATTGAAAACGCAACATGCGTTTTTGAGTATCATAGGATGGGAATGCCGCTATTAAAGCATTTTGCAAAGCCTCTATTTGTTGGCCAGTAAGTATTATATTCATCTTCAATGGTTTGAATCTAATCACTTGGAAATTTATAATTATCCCACATTTCTTTGATGTCTGGAAACAAGTTGGTTTCCCAATCTATTTCTAAAAAATACATCTTTCTTAGTTCGCTTTGCTCACTCAGCTCACTTAGCTCTTTTTGTTGAAAATTAAACCATTCGAAAATTTCCGCTTTTTGAGATTCTTCTTTGATCAGGTGCTTATCCAAAAGTAGAAAAGTCATATGGTTCCAAGCAAACCTAGTCATACTGAATTCAAAGTTTTTAAAATAATGGATCGTTTCTGCATAGTTTTGAACCGCATAGTCTATGTAGGAAAATTCGGAATACAATTTATAATGATCCGAAAAGAAAGGAATATTTAGCAAATCCTTGTAGAAGGAAACTCTATTAGATATCGTTCTTAAAAAATAATAGCTCATTAATTCTGCCTTACTAGATTCAATAAGATGGATGGCTTTTGTAATATCTTCTGTACTGCGCGACTTTTCAAGGAGCGTATTCAAAATACCTTCACCTAGCGGGATTTTATTAAACCCTTCTTGCTCTAATAATTTTAAGCCTTCCGTTAAAGAACTAGCCTTGCCAACAAGTAAATTCAAAATAATTTCACTAACCGGAATAGTCTTAAACTGTTTTTCTTGCAATAAGTCCAAGCCTTCTCTTAAAGAACTAGATTTTGCAAGAAATATATTCAGCGTACTTTCTCCAATAGGAATAGAATTAAACGGTTCTTTTTCTAATAATCCTAAGCCTTCTGTTAAAGAATTAGATTTTCCGAGGAGTATATTCAGCGTACTTTCTCCAATGGAAATACCTTCAAACATTTCCTTTTTCATTAAGGCTAAGGCTTCCTCTAGAGAAATAGTCTTTCCAAGTAGCCAGTTCAAAATACTCCTACTAATCGGTATTTTATTAAATCGCTCTTTCTCTAAAAACCCAAGGCCTTCCGCCAAAGAAGCAGATTTTCCAATGAAAAAATTCAAAGTACCTTCACTGAGTGGAATCTCGATAAACCTATCTTCCTCCAATAATTCTGTGCCTTCCTTTAAGGTGGTAGATTTTCCAAGGAGAGTAATCAAAATACTTTCACTAACGGAAACATTAACAAATCCGTCTTTTTCAATCAAGGCTATTCCTTCCGCTAAAGAGGTAGATTTTTGAAGTAAGGAATTCAAAATACTCTCACTAATCGCCACCGTATTATAGGGTTCTTTTGTCAACAAATCTAAGCCCTCCTCCAAGGAAGTAGATTTTACAATAAGTGAATTCAAAATACTTTCACTGATCGCAACTGTATTAAAGGGCTCCTTTCCCAATAAACTCAAACCTTCGCTTAATGAAGTAGACTTATTAAGGAGTCTATTCAGAATACTTTCGCTAACTGGAATTTCATTAAAGGGCTTTTTCACTAGTAGGTCTAAACCTTTTTCCAGAGAGGAGGATTTCCCAAGTAGGGAAACCAAAATACTTTCACTAAGCGTGACCTCACTAAACCTGTCTTTTTGCAGTAAGTCTAAACCTTCCTCTAATGAAGTACATTTTCGAATGAGTCTATCCAAAATACTTTCCGTAACAGTAATGCTATTAAAGGGCTCTTTTTCTAGTAAAGTTATCCCTTCCCTTAAGGTCGTAGACTTTGCAATGAGTCTATCCAAAACAGTTTCACTAAGTTCAATACTATTAAACACTTCTAGGTCTAAAAACTCCAAACCTTGCTCCAAGGAAGAAGATTTTTCAATTACCAAATTTAAAGTCAACGGATCCGGTTCAATCTGATATATGGTGATCCACTTTAAATAAGTATTTGCATCTTTTATATTTTTAACTGGCCGATTAATCATTCTATTAAACACAATAGAACTAATCGGTATCAGTCTTTCTTGAAAGGTATCAAGATATTGACTGACCTGCTCTGCCGACAACTCCTCCTCTAGGTTAAGGAAATTCATGGTAAGCACCTGATATTGAAAATCTACATCCGATTCTTTTTTTCCATCCTCCATCAATAGATCAAGGATAGGTCCTAAATACTTTACAGCTTCTTCAAAAATATTGGCTTTATAAATGATCGCCATTAGTACCGATTCGTTGGGTGGGATTCTAAATCTTTTCAATTTATCAAACCACTTTAAAGCGAGCTCATAAGTATCTGCTTTTTCAATTAACAAACTAAAGGAATCTGCATTAGGCATGATACTCTTACTTCGCATTTCATAAAACAGACTCTCTGCTGCTGGGAAGGGCAAATTCTTTAATAGATTATTATAATTATTGGTTTTTACATAAAAGCCATTGGTTCTTTTCTCGCCCTTCGCATCATATAAGCGATCCAAATCTTTGAGGAGTTTAAAAGGGCTATATCTAACAATTTTTTCTAAATAAACTTCTTCCACTTCTAATCTACTGGAGTTTTGTCGGATGAAATTAAGGTTGTCTTCATCACTCTCCAGCAACATCAAAGCTGCTGATAATTTTTTATTAAAGGCTTCTATTTCCTCCGCTAGTTTAACTCTTTCCTGTTTAGCAATTTCTTCTCCAATTGAATTATTAAATGCTTTTTTGGGAGAAGCGTTTTTACTAACACTTAAGCGCAGGCAGAAATCTTTTACCGCTTCTGCGTTATAAGCTGATTTCCCCGTAAAGTTGGAGGCAAAATAAAAAGTCTTTAATGAACGCATAATCTTAATCGCGATGTCCGCTTCCGCTGTTTTTGCATTTAGCAAATCTCTATATCTATCTCTCATCTTTTCAATATCCATAAAAATAGATCCGATATTGCCATCAAATTCTCGTTGCTCTATATCACCAATAATACTTTCATCAAAGCCTTGAACAACCTCCCGCTTTATTTTCCCAACCATTATTTTTCTAAAAATCTCTCTCACCTTACTTTTTGATAATCTTTTATATTCTTTGTATTCTGGCCCGGTCCTACAAGTAGCAAAGATTTGTACTTTCCCTCTGACCAATTCTTTGATCATCTTATCATATCTTTTTTTGGTATTGTTTTCATTTTTGTAATAATCATCAATGTCCTCTATAAAGGCGATATGCCGATATCCCTCCTTCAAGGGTAGCTTAATCGGTTTATTGCCAATGGGAATATTTTTAGGAAAAATAATATAGGTGTCAGGAAACTGCAGGGCCAGCTTTCTAATCAGTTCATAAATAGCTCTGGTCTTACCCGCTAAAGAATTACCCAATAATAAAATATTATTACCCGCTAATGACCACTCGAATAACTCGGTATCAAAGTCGCGTTCATAATAAAATTCTTTGTGCTTATCAGCCCTCAAATCCATAATATGATCATGGGTAATATCTTGAATAAGGACACTCGTTTTAAAATATTTGAAGCTGCCTGTATCAGAAGAAGCAGGAGGTACATTTTTTAATTCAGCGGGAGACTTTTGACGTTTGATCGATTCTACAAAGGCTTTTAATTCTGGATTATCTGGATTTTCTTTAAATGCGCCTAGGATTAATTGATTAATTTTTCCAGTTGCTTCTGCAGATTCAATGAGATTAAAAACTAGGGTTCCTGAATCAGGCAAATCTAGGTTCTTATCGAAAGTATATTTATACATTCGTTTCAACTCATCAAAGCTTGGAAAGGCACTATTCAGCGCAGCCTCTAAAGCCCTACGCTGTTCCCTTTCCAATTTAGTAATTCGCTCAATATCCATTTCAGTTGTTCTTTTGAAGAATTATTTATTCTTTACACCCTAGCAAGTACGCGATAAACACTAGCCTAATGATGGCCTTTATCCTCGGTCTTAGTTAATAAAGGGTTCAAAAATCACATTAAAATACTTATATATTCGTCATTTAACAAAATGTAACTAGGCTTTTATTTTTACCCTACTCCAACCAGCTCCTTGCAGTGTTATTTCCATTGCCTAGTCTTTGTCCGCCCTAGCCTACCTTTACACGCGGATCCAAAAATGCATACAAGATATCCACCAACAAATTAATCACCACAAAAGCAATCGCGGTAAACAAAACCGCCCCCAATACCACTGGGATATCATAATTCAACATCGCATTGACCGTCAGTTGGCCTAGGCCATTAAAACTAAAAACATTCTCCACAAAAAAGGCACCAGCCAATAAACTAGCGAACCAACCTGAGACGGCCGTCACCACCGGATTCATGGCATTGCGCAAAGCATGTTTGCCAACGACTTTTACTTTCGATAAGCCCTTGGCACGAGCCGTGCGGATATAGTCTTGCGACAAAACCTCCAACATCGCCGAGCGGGTCAATTGGGTAATGATCGCCACGGGGCGAATGCCCAAAGCCAAAGCAGGCAAAATCAAATTTTTCCAAAAGTACTTTTCTTCTCCAAAATCATCGAGGCCATAAATAGAACCTTGTACTTCTAAACTCGTCCAATCGTGTAAGAGATAACCAAAAACCAAAGCCATCACCATCGCAGAAACATAACTCGGAACAGAGATACCAATCACCGACAGGGTCACCGCAAAATTATCAAACCAAGAGTTGGGCCGCAAAGCGGCTAAGATGCCTAAGACCAAACCTATAAGCAAGGCTAGTCCAATGGCGGTAAGCGCCAACAAAAAAGTTTTGGGAATCGCTTCGGCTAGCATCTCGCTGACCTTTCTACCCTTTTGGTA